>JALWJW010000057.1:0-17399 GCA_026996935.1 Hyphomicrobiales bacterium | reverse complement strand
TTGTGGTGCAGGGGTTTGAAACCTCTCGCTATATTGGTGCTGAATACACTGCAAAAACCCGACATGACACCATGCGCCTGGCGCAAATTTCCAGTGCCTTGATATATGTGGTTTTTGTTATTCTCGTTGTGCCCATTCTGGTTTATCTACCATCGGGAAAACCTGATGAAACAGCCATTATCACTATTACAAAACATGTTACATGGGTGTTGCCATTTTTACTGGTTATTGCAGCCTTTATGAGTCAATTATCGGCCGCCATCGCCGATACTGTGGGGGCAGGTGGTCTTGTCTCGGAAGAAACAAAACAAAAAATTCCAGCCCGCGCCAGTTATCCAATTTTAATTGCGTTATCAATCACCCTGATCTGGTTATTTGATATTTTTCAGGTAATCTCCATCGCCTCTCGCGCCTTTGCTTTTTATTATATGATGCAAGCTGTTATCGCAGTTTTAGTTGCAGGTCGAACATTGAGCGGAACACACAAAATTCGCCTTCAATTATGGTACGGTTTTCTGGCTGTCGTGTTGGCCTTTATTGTCTTGTTTGCATTACCTGCTGAATAAAGCGTTAAATCATCAACCCAACTTTATTCAAGGCATTACGTGTTAAAGCTTGGTTTGCATGGGGAAAACACCAAAAGACAAGGTTTTTAATTTTTGAACCTGAAAATCACCGTTGCGCTGCACGTGAGACCTCGTCCGGTTGTAAACCATATTTTGTGGCAAATGTTGCCCGGGCTGATAGTAACCGAGGGTCATCTGGTTTAAGCCCCATAGTTGTCAGGTATTTTACCCGCTCTTGAGATTTCAATGCCTCGCGGTCTATCGATGTTCCCATTAAGCGGTCGATAATTTCACCACCAGGGCTGACATGAAACCACCGGTTAAAATCTCGGTAATGATGCTGGCCGTGCAGTTTGGTGACATAGTTTTCAATAGCGGTTTTTTTACCCTTCCAATGGGCCGACATATGAAACCATTCATAAAATAAAAACGTCGTGACCCCACCAATCAGCGTAAAGGCACTGGCACCAGCCAGCGGTTGAGTAAGGCCTAATAATTTGAGCACAATATAAGCCAGCGAAAAACTGATAAAGGCGATCGGCAAGGCAATCCAAATCGGCACAAAACACAACGGTCTATTATTGGGGAAATCATGGTGGCCATAATGAGCCTGATATAGCACATTGAACCAGAATTGGCTTTTGGGGGCGGGTAAATGAAACACATAACGATGCAGACTATATTCATTGAGCATTTGTGAGGCCATACCAAGCGGCACCAGCCATAATAAATCAAAGGCGCTGAAATAGATCACGATCGCCCAACCAATGACCCACAAACCAAACAACACCTGTACGGATAAATGTGAAAACATTAGTTTAAGACGGTCCATCGTTACCTCCAAAAATCCCTTGAGAAAATGACCAGCACGGTAAAAAACTCTAAACGTCCAAGCAGCATACCAAAAGTGAGAACAAGTTTTGATTCCCATGCCAGGTTTTTAAAAGTTCCAGCAGGGCCAATTTCAGGGCCAAGGGCAGGACCCACATTTGCAAGAGCTGAAACCGAAGCGCTCACACTGTCAATAAAGTCCAAACCGAAAAATGAAAGGACCAGGGTAAACAGCATGATACTTAAGAACATTACCGATAAATAAGCCAGAACTGAAGTTGAAATATCTGGTGTAAGTTTTTTGCCATTATACATCGCGACAACAACACGGTTTGGCGTGATTAGTTTACGCAAATAAACCCGCGCTGATATTAACATCACCTGAAAGCGGAATGTTTTAATGCCGCCTGTGGTGGAGCCGGTACACCCACCAAGGAACATGAATAAAAAGAAAACGCCAATGGCCCCATGGCCCCAGGCGGTATAATCACCAATGGCAAAACCAGCCGTTGAAATAATGGAAATTGTATTAAAAGCGACAATCCGTAATGCATCAAAAAAGTTCACTTCGCGGGTCAAATAATACCACAAGGTTAAAAAGGTAATCGCAAGAAAAAGGAATTTTAAAAATCCCTTTACCTGCATGTCAGACCAGACATTCCAGTTTCCGGTTCTTACAAACTTGATATACAAAACTAATGGCAGGCTGGCTGCTGTTAGAAAGAAGAACCCCAACCAGTGAATCACTGGTGATTCAAAGTGGCCAAAAGATAAATCGTGGGTGGAAAATCCACCCGTAGCGATGGTTGTCATCGCGTGATTCAAAGCATCAAAAGCCGACATCCCGGCAATTGAATAAGAAAACCCGGCAAGAGCGGTCATAATAACATAGGTGATTGCAATCAGACGGACCAGCTCGCTGGACTTGGCAACGATTTTATCAGAGGTGTCAGAGCTCTCAGCCTGAAATAACTGCATACCGCCAACGCGCAAAAACGGCAGCATAATCAGGGCCATCAATACAATGCCAATGCCACCAATCCATTGAATGATTGAACGCCAAAGCAAAATGCCGGGCGGTAAATCATCAAGGTTATTGATAACTGTTGCCCCTGTTGTGGTCAGACCAGAGACAGCCTCAAACCAGGCATCTGACCAGCTTAACCCATGGCCAAAAAATAAAAAAGGAATGGTCGCCACACCACAAAGAGCAAGCCAACTGGCAACAGTTAAAACAAAACCTTCTTTAAGATAGATTTCATCAGACCAACTGCCGCGTGAGGACATCACCATCATCAGACCCAAAAACCCACTGACAAAAGCTGAGCCTATGAACACCCAGAAATCCGGGTTACCAACAACAGCATCAACCAGCGCAGGAGGAATCATAAATAAGGTTAGCACCAACAACATCATGCCAATGACGAATGAAACGCGGTGAAAGTCTATAACAGGCGCTTTTTTTCGCCGTGCTGTAGAGCTGCTCGTATCAAAGGTCTGAACCATCTTTTAGGTCTACTGATAATTTTCGGTTTCCCTGTTTACGCTAAACTTAAGTCCATTTCCAGCCTCAAGTTTCAGTCTTTGAGTTAAGTGGCAGATTTTGCCTTTGGTGTGCTGATAACCTCCAGATCAATCAGCGCCTGATGAACAGCTTGCGGTGCCGGGGTGACATAATCGTTGCCAATAAGTGATATGAGCTTTGTGCTCTCAAGGCTGTGCGCAGTCTGCCAAAGGTAAGACATTTCAGCCACCTCTTTCATCATCGGCACAACAAGACCGCCTATTTTTATCATTAACCATGGAATGGCTGCTTGTTTAAGGCTTTTGCCTATACTGGCTTCGCACAATAGTTTCATATCCTCACCGCTGAGTGTCAGGCCTTCAAAATGAAAACAATCATATAGAGGTAAATCGTCAGCTTTATCGGCTAACCGAACAAATGCCAGGGCTAAATCGGGCAGATACGCCCAAGCATGAGGAAGATTGGTTGGGCCTGGATAGGTAAAAGTGCCTTTATGAAGCTTTGAAGTGACAACCAAATCAAACCATGAACCTTTATTGGGACCACCAAAAAAGTCACCGCTGCGTATGATGAGGGTTTGAACACCTTCTTTGCTGGCCTGCTGGAACAAACGCTCCATTTCAACGCGAATTTTACCCTTTTTCGTATCAGGCATTTGCACATCGCTTTCTTTCATGGAAATACCAATGCTGGTACCAAAATTATAGACATTGCCAATAAACAAATGCCTCGCCCGTGTTGCTTTAGCCGCCTCAATGACGTTTTTTGCCATGGGAATGCTGTATTTGGACCAGTCAGGGTAGGGCGGGTTTAAGCCGTTGAAAATAAAGTCACTGTCCTTGCAGGCATCAATCAGCTCTTGCGTGTTCATCGCATTGGCACCGCGTTGTTCAATACCTGAGGGCAGATGGTCAATATGGCCTGAGCGTGAAACGGCAATCACCTGCCAATCTGCCTGATGAAAAGCCATGGCCACAGCCGACGAAATACGCCCCTTGGCCCCAAGAATAGATATTGTTTTCATAATGTTTTACTCCTTGTTGATTAGGAGATAGTGGAGTACTATTATTGAATGATATATAAAAATTATTTACTGTTAGATATTCAAAATTGAATGACTGGAATAATATACGCGCATTTTTAGCGGTGGCAGAAACTGGCAGTCTGTCAGATGCTGCGACGCGTTTAAATGTCAGCCAGCCAACTCTTGGTCGATACATCACCCGTTTAGAAGATAAAATTGGCGAACCCTTATTTATCCGCTCACGTACAGGGATGGAACTAACCCGTATCGGTTTAAGTCTGGTCGATGATGCAAAGGCCATGCAAGCTGAAGCCGATCGGTTTTCTTTAAAGGCAGCAGGTCAGGAAACTTCGATTTCAGGCACGGTACGCATCACCGCAAGTGATGTCGTTGCAACCTATTTATTACCGGAAATTCTGGTCGATCTCAAAAACAGCCACCCTGAAATAGACATTGAATTGGTGCCTAGTAACCGGGTTGAAAACCTGTTATCAAGAGATGCCGACATTGCCGTGCGCATGGTGCGCCCAACCCAGAATGATTTGATTGCCAGCAAAGTAAATGAGATGAGCATCGGCACATGGGCGGCTAAAAGTTATTTGTTAAAACACGGCACCCCGACCAGTTTCGAACACTTATTTGGCCATCAAATTATCGGTTATGATCGCCACGACATGATGCTCAAGCAAATGTCAGATTTAGGGATTAAGGCAGATCGAGCATTATTCACTTTTCGAACCGATGATCAGGTCGCTTATTGGGAGTTGGTAAAAGCCGGTGCAGGCATTGGATTTGGCAGCAACTACATTGCCCGCCAAACGCCAGACCTTGTGCGTTTGGTGCCAGACTTACAGCTACAACCTCTGCCCATGTGGCTTACCTCTCATATAGAATTAAAAACCAATGTCCGTATTCACATTGTGATGGATTTTTTACGTGACGGATTAAAAAGTTTAGATTTATGAAGCCGTTATTTTTGTCAGTAATAAAAACTGAACAAACGCCGCCACCATTGAAATAGCAAAGATGACTTCGACACCAAAAAATTGCGCCACAATGCCCGCTAATAATGGAAATAAAAACGCAGGCGCGGTAATGGCGTTGAAATAACCTGAATAGGCCGGGCGTTTGTCATTGGGTGAAATTTCCATCAGAAAGCCAATGACCGCGATGGTCAAACCATTAGCCAAAGCCCCACTGATAAAAAACAATCCGATAAACAGATAAAATAAATCACTGGAAAAGCTAAACAACCCAAGAGCCGTCAGAACAATGACAAGTGGGGGCAAGATGCGACCAAAGGCAATGGCTTTCAATAGGCTCACCTTGCCCAATTTATCACCCCACCAGCCCCAAAGTGGGTTGGAAATTAGAGCGCCAGTTGTTTGTGCCCCTAATAAAAGCGCAATGCGCTCAAGGTTAAAACCAGCATTGGCCGCATAGACCACATAAAATGGCATCGCCATTAACACCGCCCCGCCGCACCATTGGGCAAAGACAAATAACCGAAATCGATCATCGGTTTTAAAAACGCCAACACCATCTTTGAGATATTGGAAAAATGATGGTTTTGCCGTTTTTGCGGTAACGGATTCTGGTTCGCCCATAGCGGTAAAAACAAATGAGGAGATAAACATCAGCACCGAGGCAATGGCGATAATCACGCCGTATGACATAGGAAAGGGCAAATCACCAATCAGCCAATTGGCAATGGCCACCACCCCAAGGGCTAAAACCCCGCCACCAAAAAAACGCGTTGCCAATAAGCGGCTGCGTAAAGTTGAAGGCACAGACCGCGCTACGATGTCATTATAGGGTACCGCGACGATGCCACTAATGAACGCATAAGCCACCCATAGGGCCATGACGAATATCGACAAAACCAAAGGGGACCAATTGGCACCTATGATCAAGATAGCGGCCATTATCGCCATACAAGTGGCTCGCCCAAAAGCGCCAATAACATAATATTTCATTGTCGAGCCAGAGCGCTGCGCTAAAAACCCGACAATCAGTTGTGGGAATAACCAGCCAAAACGCAAAATTGCCGTAACCGCCCCAACCAATATGGAACTGCCCGTCAGTTGAAACACCAGTGCCGACATAATGGTGGCCGAATCAATTGCTGCTGAGCCAGCCTGAAAACTAATTCCAGCGGCTGCTACGCTGGTAAAACGCTTTTTATCTTCACTTTGATCGCTCATTTTGTTCCCACCCAATTTGCTGGATCAACATAAAGCCCAAACCAGATGGACCAAACTCCAAGGGTGATAAAAATCAAGCCAATGAGCCAGCGGGTGTTTTTAAGTTTTTTGCCAAACCGTGCCAGCCCCTCAGACAAACGCGGTACAAAAACAAAGATAGCTAAAGGCAAAGACAGAAACAGCCCAAACAATGCCATCATAAAAAATCCAGAAATCAACGTCCCCGTTGTGGCCGCCAAGCCTAATAATCCAAATAAAATAGGCGCAGCGCACGCAGGAATATTAAGGCCAAAAGCCACGCCTAAAACCACAGGGCTTTTGGCTCCTTTCCATGCTGCTGGAGAGAAATCTATTTTGTGTTTGATCAGCCCTGCCTTGCCAAACACAAATGCCAATCCGATTAAAAGATAAATGCTGCCGAACACCAGCCATAAGCCTGTTTGAACCCCGATGAGCTTTTGGCCAATAAAAGCAATCACTGCCCCAAACAGGCCAGCAACAAAGGTGCGCACAATAATAAAGATAACAACGGCACTAATTTTTTCACCGCGTGAACGAGCCGCTTGTGTATCAAGAAATAATAAATGGCCACCAATGGTGCATGGTTCAATAAACCCTAGCAACCCAAGTCCAATGGGTAAAAGCACCAACGATTGAAATGTAAATTCCATAGCTCCCTCCAACAGGGAAACTAGACTATCCCTTTAGAGGAAGGTCAACAAAAAGCTTTTATATTAAAGCATTAAGTCTCTAAGGTTTTGGCGCTTCAGCAGGTTTTGATGTTGTAAAGCGTAAAATCAAATACCCCAAGACGGCTGAGACCAGTGAGCCAAACACGATTCCCAATCGGTCATTGGCAACAAACCCCGGGGTTGTTTGTTCAAAGGCCAATGATGCGATGAACAGGCTCATAGTAAAGCCAATGCCGCATAATAATGATAAGCCATACATTTGCATCCAACTCACCCCATCGGGTAGCTTTGCCATTCCTGTTTTTACCGCCAACCAGATAATGCTGAAAATGCCAAGTTGCTTGCCAACAATCAAACCAAGTGCAATGCCCATCGGCACCGGTGCGGCAAGATCAGCCAGCTTAAGGCCTGACAGATTGATTCCGGCATTGGCAAAAGCAAATACAGGCAAAATAATAAAAGCCACCGTTGCATGTAGATCGTGCTCAAGGCGTTCGAGCAGTGGCTCCTCATCTTCCGGTGCGCCTTTGAGGGGAATGAACATCGCCAGCACAATGCCTGCCAGTGTTGCATGAATACCCGATTTTAATACTGCCACCCACAAGATAACACCAACCAGCATATATGGTGTTGCCGATCTCACGCCGCGCCAGTTCAAAAACGCCAGCATCGCAATGGCCACACCGGCGATGGCAAACATTTCAAATGATAAATCACCTGAATAAAAAATCGCAATAATAACAATCGCACCAATATCATCGATGATAGCAACGGCCAGTAAAAACAGCTTTAAAGCACTGGGTACGCGACTGCCTAGCAAGGCCAGAATACCTAGGGCAAACGCAATATCGGTTGCCGTTGGAATGGCCCAGCCACGCATTGCATCGACATCCCCATAATTAACCGCCGTATAAATGATTGCCGGTACAGCAATGCCGGCAATAGCAGCAAGGGTTGGTAAAACAATCTTGGAGGGCGAGGAAAGCTGGCCGGTTAAGACTTCGCGTTTAAGTTCCAGCCCCACCAGAAAGAAAAACACCGCCATTAAAGCATCATTGATCCACAACAATAATGGTTTGGCCAATTCAAGGCCACCAATACGAAGTTCAACGGGTGTGTTGAGCAACAAATCATAAAAAGGTTTGAAAGACGAGTTTTCAGCAAGAATTGCGAGCAGCAACGCCCCCATCAATAAAAATCCGCCAGCGGTTTCAAGACGTAAAAATTTTTGTACTAGTGACATGTTGTTCCCGATTGTTTGTATCGAGAATGAAACTCGATAAAGTCTGTATATATTAAAGGCTATGTGATGGCGATGGTATAAATTTCAAGCCCAAGCTGATCAAAAAAATAATCTTGAGTCATTTTTAAAATTCGGTTTCTTACCTATTCAAGTTCTTTGGTTTTTAAAAATCTGATGTCAGGGTTTTTATCAACAGCATAATTGGCTTCCCACTCACTTTTGGCCAGGAACACAGGGCTTTCGTCTCGGTCAGTCACAATGGAAGATGAATTGCGGGAAATAAATGTTTCGAGTGTTTTTTCATCATCACATTTGAGCCAGCGTGCCGTATCGTAAGGTACAGGTTCAAAGTTAAGATCAATACGATATTCCTGTTTGGCGCGATCACGCAGCACATCCAGTTGCAATATCCCGATTACACCAATAATCCAATGGGAACCAAGTGACGGTTTAAAAGCCTGGATCAATCCTTCTTCTGAAAGGTCTTTTAAGGCAGCGCGTAATTGTTTCACCTTGGTCATATCGCCAAGGGTGACACGACGTAAAATTTCAGGGGCAAAAGCGGGCAGGCCCGTAAAGCGTAAGACTTCGCCTTCAGTAAAAGTATCACCAACCTGCATGGTGCCGTGATTGGGAATGCCGATCACATCACCAGCAAAAGCATCTTCTGCCACATCGCGATCTTGAGCCAAGAATAACATGGGTGAGTGAATAATATGGTCTTTACCCGTGCGCACCTGGCGTAATTTCATTGAGCGTTTGAAATGACCAGAACAAAGCCGCACAAATGCCACGCGGTCGCGGTGGTTCTTGTCCATATTGGCTTGCACTTTAAATACAAATCCAGTTACCGGTTTTTCACCAGGCTCAACAACACGAATATCAGCCTTGCGCGGTTGTGGTTCCGGGCTGTGTTGGCCAATCACATCAATCAGGCGTTTGACACTGTAATCTCGCAATGCGCTACCAAAAATAACCGGGGCTAAATTACCGGCGCGAAACTGCTCACGATCAAATGCGGGATAACCTTCTGCAGCCAATTCAAGTTCTTCACGCGCTGGGGTTAGAACATGTTCAGGCACCAAATCATCAAGCTGTTTATCGTGTACGTTTTTGCACTTAATCACCGTATCAAAAGCAGCGCCGCGGTTAATGCTTGAGGTATGAAATTCATTGTTTTGTAAATCATAAACCCCATAAAAATCAGACCCCATGCCAACAGGCCAGATTTGTGGTGATAAATCCAATTGCAAAGTTTCAGCCACATCATCGAGCAGACCAAACGGGTCAACACCTTCTCGGTCAACCTTATTGACCATGATGATGATGGGAATATCGCGCAGGCGGCACACCTCAAATAGTTTGAGTGTTTGGGCCTCAATACCTTTCGCGGCATCAATCACCATAATGGCGCTGTCAACGGCAGTAAGAGTGCGGTAGGTATCTTCGGAAAAGTCTTCGTGGCCTGGGGTATCAAGCAGGTTAAATACGACACCGTCATGGTGAAAGGTCATCACTGATGAAGTTACTGAGATACCGCGTTCCTGCTCAATCTTCATCCAATCTGATTTGGCTCGCCTACGGTCGCCGCGCGCTTTAACATCACCGGCCAAATGCACAGCACCACCTGCAAACAATAAGCGTTCGGTCAATGTCGTCTTACCCGCATCGGGGTGAGAAATAATCGCAAAAGTACGGCGGATATCGTAGGTCACAGGTAAAGTTTTCCAAAATGTATTAAAACACAACTGCCGCTGTATAACTTATCTACAAATTATTGCAGCAAAAAATTGCGTGTTACGATGGAGATAAGGCCCTAATCGGCCAAAACCCGTGTTGTTGGAAACACCACCTCAACTAATGTACCTTTTTTGGGCGCACTGATAATGGAGAATTTGGCGCGGTTGGCTTCAACCAGAGCTTTGGTTAATGGTAAGCCAAGGCCCGTGCCAGGGTTTGTACCATCATTGGCTCCTTCGATTTGTTGAAAAGGTTCAAGCGCACGTTTAAGCTCGCTGGCCGACATGCCTCGGCCCGTGTCTTTAATTGATAAAATCATCTCGCCCGTATCGTCCAGTTTTACAGAAACAACAACTTGCCCGCCTGATTCTGTAAACTTGATGGCATTTGACAATATGTTTAAAAGCACCTGTTTAATTGATCGCAGGTCCGCAACCACATTGGGCAAACCGCCTTTAAGGGCTTTGCTTAATAAAACCCGCTTTTCATCTGCCTGACTTTGCAGGGTGTGAATGGCTTCATCAACTTCATTGAGTAAATTCACCGAGGTAAAGTTTAGTTCAAGTTTGCCAGCTTCTACTTTTGAAAGATCCAATAAGTCATTAATTAATGATAAAAGATGCTCGCCGCTGGTGTGAATATCATTGGCGTAAGATAGATATTTCTCATTCTTGATTTCACCAAACCGTTCTGAAAGCATGACTTCTGAAAAGCCCATAATAGCATTAAGGGGCGTGCGCAATTCATGGCTGATATTGGCAAGGAAGTTTGATTTACGCTCGCTCGATTGCTCGGCCTCTTCTTTAGCTGAGCGTAATTCTGCTTCGGTTTTCTTCCATTGGGTTATATCACGTACCACCGCGCAAAAAGCTGCTTTCCCGTCTTGGCTAACACCGGCGTTAAGACGCTTATTGACCATTTTACCGATGGTGACAAACAGCGAAATCTCACCGCCCTGCTTAACCCGCGCTGTTACTTCGCGGCCGTCATTAAACACGGCGGCCAAACCGTCACCATTTAACGCGGCAATATATTGGGTTAATGTTTTACGACTGCCGCGCACCAATAGTTTTTTAAGTGGTGTGCCTGTTACTTCATTGGCGTTATAGCCAAACAAAGCTTCAGCACCGGCACTGAAGCTACAAATCTTGCCCTTACTATCAAGGGTGATAATACCATCGGTTGCCGTATCTAAAATTGCCCGTAAATCGGCATCATCAGGGTTGCAACTGCCATTATTGTTGCTGTCGTTTCGGCTTATGCCAGCATCATTGTTGTCATCATGAGGATGCAATGAAACCACATTATCAAGTGAAGATGCCAATGACATTCGCCCAGGCTCTGACTTGCCAGATGCTGCTTCATCTATTTCAGTGTTTTTTTTTACGGCTTTGGTATCTCTGTTCTCATTGCGCCGGTTATCAGCGCTTTCCCCATCATCATTGGGAGATAAGGTTGCCTGATATACTGCGCCATCTTTCCACGGGAAACTGGTCATAAACACATCAAGATTGATCGGCTCATCTTGTAAGGTGAACAATGAAATCTCACCGTCTTCACCTTCAAGAATTGTTAAAGCATCACCAAGCGTGGTCATTTCACCAAGGTCGCGCCAGTGTTCAGCACCGAGCAGTTTTACTGTTGTGTCATTGGCAAATAAAATTTCCCCTTCATGGGAAATCAGCACTAGCGGTTGCGGTAAATCATTGAGTGTTTTTTGAACAATTTCAGGCACGCGGCCGACAAACTCATCGTGCTCAGGTGATGTTGAAACAGAATCTGTTGCTTTTTTCTGTAAGGGAGCATCATCGTTGTTTTGCTTGTCAGTAAGGTTTTCAGTCAGATCGCTTGTTGCCTCATTGTTTGCTTGTTTATTCTCAGTTTTTTGAGATATGCTTTTATCGGCAAGGGCGGTTTGTGTTTCAATTTCTCGTTTTAAGTGAGAAAGCGTTTCAGCCACATTTATATGGGCAGGTTGAGATGATGCAGAACCGGTTTTTTCGTCATTGCCGTTTTGTGGCAATTGACTGGTCATTAAAGTTTTTTCAAGCGCCCGGCGCTCAGTTACATCTTCAATCACTACGATAAAACTGGCATCCGCCAATCGTTCACCATTTTCAAGTAAACGAACAATAACCCGTAGGTCACGCATACCAAGTGGTGTTTTCGTATGGCAAATGCCACTGGATGTACCGCCTGAATAACTTTGCTCAACCAATTGATCGGTAAATGCAAGGTCCATCGGATGCAGCAACAAGTCATGCATAGCTTCATTTGAGAATCGAATTGAACCGCTGCCGCTTACAACGGCCATAGCCATTGGAAAGGCACCAAGTGCCATGGCTTGCATCGCGCTGGGCAGGGCATTGGGGGTGTCGGGTTGTTTTTGGGCACAGACCAAAAGGCCAGAGCGACCATCTGCTAAAGCGTGCACATAGCAGTCACAGGCGATAAATCCTGTTGGAAGGTTGTTGGATTTTGCTCCTAACCCGAATTGAATGGTTTCGCTTTGCCCGCGTGGCAGACGAGCGCCCAGTTTTCGAATAGTAGCAACGCTTTCATCATTGCTATCAAAAACCATATCAATAAGATCAAACAGCGTTTGCGCTCCGAACCAGTCCGTTCCGGCCTGATTGGCCCAGGCAATACGCGCCCGCGCGCTGTCCCACAACCATGCAGGTTCGTCACTTTCCAAAAGCTGATCAAGACTGGGTGCAACTATTGTTGTCACGCTTGAAGTCTCCCACTGGCAAGGCAAATGCATAAAAATGCCTCATCCCCAAAATTTGTGCCGCCGCATCAATTTGACTTACAGAAGTAACGAATAAAGCCCCTACACGTCTATCTTTATTTTTGAATTTTTCATCTTGCGACGATTTATCAACCACTTTATGAGATAAAAATCGAAAAGCGATGCAAAAAATATTAGATAGGGGCAAGTCAGGTCTTGCAAAGCAATAAATTACGGCATAAAGATGCGCGAGATTATTTCAAAGCCCATATAGTGTTGCGATTTTAATCTTTTGAAATATGGTATGCAGCTGTAGCTCAGTTGGTTAGAGCGCCGGATTGTGGATCCGGAGGTCGATGGTTCGAGACCATCCAGCTGTACCAAAACTTTTCGTAAGAAAAGTTACGGAACGACCTTTCACATTCAGGAGTTGCAGCGGCAGTTGTTTTTGCAAAAAAAACAACGAGAGCCTTCTCATCCCCGTCCTGTTTGGTTGAGTAATTTTCAACCAAACGTCTTCTTGGCCTTATTATTCTTGAGCAATATCACCTTTCGTCAAAAAAACTCAAGATTGTCTCACCTTCTCGTTGCAATTTTCATTACAGGGCCTTAACCTAATGAGCGTTAGTGAACAAATTTTCCGTTTTGGGAGGAATATAAATGAAAAAAGTACTATTGGGCGCCGCTTGTGTGCTTGCAATGGCTGCAGCATCTACAACAGGTGCAATGGCTGCTAAAAAACAGTTTGTGTCAATCGGCACAGGCGGTGTAACAGGTGTTTATTATCCAACTGGCGGCGCGATCTGTCGTTTGGTGAATAAAAACCGGAAGAAAACTGGTATTCGTTGCTCTGTAGAATCAACTGGTGGTTCAATTTACAACATCAACACTGTACGTTCTGGCGAGTTGGAATTTGGTGTCGCTCAATCTGACTGGCAGTATCACGCTTATCATGGCACATCAAAATTTGAAAAAGCTGGCCCTTTTAAAGGCTTGCGCGCAATGTTTTCTGTTCATCCAGAACCTGTAACAATTTTGGTTCGTAAAGATTCAGGCATCAAAGGCCTTACTGACATTAAAGGCAAACGCTTTAACATTGGTAACCCGGGTTCTGGTACACGTGGTACTTGGGAAGTCATTGAAAAAGTCCAGGGCTGGAAACGTTCTGATCTGAAGCTTGCTTCTTCAATGAAGTCATCTGAAACTTCAGGTGCACTTTGCGATAACAAAATTGATGGTTATTTCTGGCTTGTGGGTCACCCATCAGGTTTGACTCAAGAAACCATTGCTTCTTGTGATGCGAAAATTATTTCCGGTCTAACACCTGAAATTGAAAAAATGGTTGCTGAAAAACCATATTACCGTATCGCAACTATTCCTGGTGGCATGTACCCAGGTCATCCTGACGACATTAAAACATGGGGTGTTGGCGCAACCTTCATCACATCTGATAAAGTTGGCGATGATGTGACCTATGAAGTTGCAAAAGCAGTGCTTGGCAATCTTGATGCATTCCGCAAACTACACCCTGCCTTTAGACATCTTAAAGCTAAAGAGATGATCAAAGACAGCTTGTCAGCACCACTCGCAAATGGTGCGATCAAAGCCTACAAAGAACTTGGCTTGATGTAAGACAAATTGTAAGGCAGAGGAGACTGGTTCTCCTCTGTTTTGCTTTTAACTTAATCTGAACCCGATAAAAAGACGGGACAGATATTTATCATAAATCCTGGGGAGGATATCATGGCAGAGGCCAAAAATTCCACATCCGTACCTGAAAATGCGGCAGATATGGTCGCCGATTTAGACACCGGTGCCCGTGTTCCCGATAATTGGCAGGCAGGTCTTTTGACTGGCGTTGCGATTGTTTGGGCATTATTTCAGATTTACATTGCTTCAAATCTACCCTTTATGTTGTCCGGCCTGACAGGTTCGGACATTTTTGTTTTGAACTCCGATGCATCTCGCGCCATTCATTTGGCATTTGCTTTGTTCCTGGCGTGCACAGCATTCCCGTTATTTAAAAGCTCATCGCGTAATCGCATACCCTGGTATGACTGGGTTTTAGCGCTTGCCGGTGTCGCGGTAACGATGTATCTGGTGTTTAACCAGAGTGCTATTGCAGATCGTTCCGGTTTGCCGACTACGGCTGATCTTACTGTTTCTGCAGTGGGTATTTTCATTGTTCTGGTTGCAACATACCGCGCCCTTGGCTTGCCAATGGTTGTTGTTGCTTCGGTTTTTCTTATTTACGTCTTTTTTGGTGATCGCGAATTTATTCCTGATGCGATCCAGTGGAAAGGGGCTTCATTCGGCAAGGCCATGTGGCACTTCTGGATGCAGACCGAAGGTGTATTTGGTCAGGCGCTGGGCGTTTCGGCCTCTATGGTGTTCTTGTTTGTGCTGTTTGGCTCTTTGCTTGAAAAAGCAGGCGCTGGCAGTTACTTCATTCAGGTTGCCTATGCGCTTATGGGTCATTTGCGCGGTGGACCGGCTAAAGCTGCTGTTGTTTCATCTGCTGCAACTGGTCTTATCTCCGGCTCATCAATCGCCAATGTGGTAACAACTGGTACATTTACCATTCCTTTGATGAAGCGGATCGGCTTTTCGGCTGAAAAAGCTGGTGCTGTTGAAGTGGCCTCATCAACAAATGGTCAGTTAACGCCACCTGTTATGGGGGCGGCGGCCTTTTTGATGATTGAGTTTGTAGGTATCCCCTACATTGAAGTTGTTAAAAATGCTTTCTTGCCGGCAATTATTTCCTATATCGCGTTGGTTTATATTGTTCATATTGAATCATGTAAATTAGGCCTTGAAGGTTTGCCACGCCCTGGTGCTCCCAAAACCCGGGCGCAGCGCCTAATGGCAACGGCTTTTGGCTTTTTGGTTTTTATCGTCCTCAGTTTAGTGGTTTATTACGGCCTTAGAGGCATCACAATTTCTGGTGTTGGAACAATCTGGCCAGGTCTCCTATACTTCTTTGGTGACTTTACCCTTTATGGCGTGATTGCATTATTCCTTGGCACCTATCTGTTCCTGATCCGCTCAGCCGCACAATATCCTGATCTTGAACTGGATGATCCAAATAAACCTGTTATTAAACTGCCAGAAGCTGGACCGATTGCAAAAACCGGTTACTATTATGGTTTGCCAGTTGTGGTCTTGATCTGGTGTTTGATGATCGAAAGGTTTTCACCTGGTCTTGCCGCGTTCTGGGCAACACTTGCAATGATTTTTGTTTTGGTGACGCAACATCCATTAAAAGCAATTTTCCGCGGTCAGGGCCTGACAGGTTTTAAACGTGGCTGGGATGAGCTTATTGATGGTCTGGTTGCCGGTTCGCGTAATATGATTGGTATTGCTGTTGCAACCGGTACTGCCGGTATCATTATTGGTACGGTATCACTTACCGGTGCTCATCAGGTAATTGGCGAATTCATTGAGCTGATTTCTGGTGGCAGCCTGATTATGATGCTGATCTTTGTGGCATTGTTCTCACTTGTGCTGGGTATGGGGCTGCCAACAACGGCAACCTATATCGTGATTACCTCGCTGATGGCGCAGGTTATCATCACTGTTGGTGCCAAATCTGGTCTGATTGTACCGTTGATTGCCGTGCACATGTTTGTGTTCTACTTCGGGATTATTGCCGATGATACCCCACCTGTGGGGCTGGCGGCGTTTGCCGCAGCAGCGATCTCCAAAGGGGACCCGATCAAAACCGGTCTTATTGGCTTTTCATATGATATTCGCACAGCGATTCTTCCGTTCCTGTTCATCTTCAACACCGATCTGTTGTTGATTGATGTGGGACCATTAAAGGCGGTGTTCGTCTTCATAATGGCTACCATTGCCATGCTCTTGTTTGCCGCGGCAACTCAAGGCTGGTTCATTGCCAAGTCTCGCATTTGGGAAAGCGTTGCGATGCTGCTTATTGCATTCACGCTGTTTAACCCGGGATACTGGCTTAATAAGGTCGAAGCGCCATATGCTTTTGTTGATGCAACCAAGTTGTTTGAAGAAGCTGGAAAAGCACCTGATGGGGCCACAATGCGTATGCGCGTTGCCGGCGAAAGTTCGCAGAACTTCAAGGAGGTTGAAACAACAATCACCCTGGATTTGGCTGATAAATCAGTAGGTGATGGCGCTGCCCGTCTCAAAAATGGTTCAACATTTGAATTTAGAGTTGAAGACGGTAAGGTGTTCATTGACAATTTTGGTCAATATCAGCCACCAGCTCCTGTTGCTGTATCTGAAACAGCAAGTGCTGCAGATAAAGAAAAATACCGCCTTGCAAAAGAGAAGTTTAAAGCCGACAAAAAGAAACGGGATAAAGCTCTTAAATCTCTAAAAGAACAAGGCATTGATCTTGATTGGGAAGTGACACGTTTGGAAATTCCAAATGATCGCATGCCAAAAGAGGTGTTCTTTATCCCTGCTTTGTTATTGTTGGCTTTGATTATATGGCTACAAAAACAACGTGAACCAGCAGATCGTGCAAGAGTTGTTGCAGCGCGTAAAGAGCGTGAAGCAGCCGGCGTTGAAATGTAATGGAGACTAAAAATGTATAAATCTATACTATTACCTGTCGACTTAGGCCATAGGGCTTCCTGGGAGAAGGCGGCACCTGTCGCCGTCGACCTGGCCAAACAATATGGTGCTAAAGTCAACATTGTGACGGTTATTCCTGATTATGGAATGCCAATGGTCGGCAGTTTTTTCCCGGATGACTTTGCTGAAAAAGCGCTTAATGCGACAAAGACAGATTTGGCTAAATTTGTTGAAAAACACATTCCCAGTGATCTTCTTGGTAAAGTGCGCGCCATTCACGGCACCATTTATA
>JALWJW010000056.1 GCA_026996935.1 Hyphomicrobiales bacterium | reverse complement strand
CCTTGATCCCAAAGTGCTTGAATTTCTCCAGGCATATTTTCAACCTGATATTCTTTTGGAATACCAACCCGCAAACCTTTGATATCGCCGGTTAATGCTGATTCATAATCTGGCACGGGACGATCAACGGACGTGGTGTCCATATTATCATAACTGGCCATTGATTTTAGCAAAATAGCGGCATCGCGCACGTCTTTGGCGATGGGGCCAGCCTGATCGAGCGATGAAGCAAAGGCCACAACACCCCAACGAGACACGCGGCCATAAGTTGGTTTAATGCCAACAGTGCCGGTAAATGCAGCAGGTTGACGGATAGAACCGCCCGTATCAGTCGCGGTTGCACCAGCACAAATATTTGCAGCAACAGCGGTTGCTGACCCGCCAGATGAACCACCTGGTACAAGGTTCGTATCAGAGCCAGAACGGCGCCAAGGGTTAATGACGTTACCGTAGTAAGATGTTTCATTTGATGAACCCATGGCAAATTCGTCCATGTTCAACTTACCCAACATCACCGCGCCGTCATTGAACAGGTTTTGGGTTACTGTTGAATTATAAGCAGGTTTGAAACCATCAAGAATATGGCTACAGGCCTGAGTGTGGACATCTTTGGTGGCGAAAAGGTCTTTAATACCCAAAGGCACACCTTCAAGATCACCGCTCTCACCTTTGGCAATGCGCGCATCAGATGCTTTGGCCATTTCAATGGCCTGGTCTGGCGTTTCGCAAACATAGGCATTGAGCTCGCGAGCGTCTTCAATTGCCGCGATATATTTTTCTGTGAGTTCTACAGCGGTAAAATCACCCGCTTTAAGGCCATCACGAATTTGAGAAATTTTTAGAGAAGTAAGATCAGTCACGAGTTTGGCCTATTCAACAACTTTGGGAACCATGAAGAAGTTATCTTCGGATTCTGGTGCATTAGCGACGATAATTTCTGCGTGACCACCTTTATTTACAACATCATCACGCATTGTCATGGTGGTTTCAACCGCTGACGTCATAGGTTCAACCCCATCAGTGTCAACTTCCTGCAGCATTTCGATCCATGTGAGAATCGAATTTAACTCGCCTGCCAATTTAGGCAGGTCTTGCTCTTCTACTCTAATGCGCGATAGCGTTGCTATTTTGCGCACTGTGTCATTATCAACCGACATAGCTTTTTCTCTTATATCCATACAGAAATTGTTAGCGCTTGATAGCACCGTCTTTCACAGCCTTCAACTGTTATGCTTGCCATTATAGCAAGATCATTTAAGAGAGAATGATGGCTTTTGATTTATTTTTAGAAATTGACGACTTGGATTTGTTTTCAGGGCAGCGTATTTTAGGGTTAGACCTTGGTTCGAAAACCATTGGCGTTGCCCTGTCCGACACCTTGCAACACGTTGCGACACCACTGGAAACCATCAAACGGAAAAAGTTCACCAATGATGCCAAACGGCTTATTGAATTGGCAGCCAAGTTTGATGTCGGGGCCTTTGTGATTGGCTTGCCCTTAAACATGGACGGTAGTCAGGGACCGCGCATTCAGTCAACGCACGCCTTTGTACGAAATATGAGTAATAAGACTGACATTCCATTTGTCG
>JALWJW010000055.1 GCA_026996935.1 Hyphomicrobiales bacterium | reverse complement strand
CTTGTCGGCTCGCTTAAGCCCCGTGCTTGATGCTATTTATGCAGCTTTTAGTACGGGTTTTAATGAGCAATCTGCTGACCTTACGCATGAGGCGCTTTTTTTAGGTGAACTATTAGCCAAACTATTGCCGCATGAGGGCGAACCGCATGGCTTATTTGCTTTAATGCTTTACAGCCAATCACGTTCACCTGCGCGTGGTCAATCGACTGGAGAATACATTCCTCTTGAGCAGCAAGACACAAACTTGTGGGATCGCTCACTAATAAGCACGGCAGAAAAACATCTGCATATTGCCGCCATGATTGGCCAGCCAGCGCGTTATCAGACAGAAGCTGCCATTCAAAGCGTCCATGCCGGGCGCGCTAAAACAGGCATCACAAACCATCGTGCCATTGCCGGACTTTATGATGTTTTATGGCAACAAGCCCCAAGCCTTGGCGGTGGGGTGGCGCGTGCTGTTGCCTGGCATCATGCTGGAGACAGTAAACTTGGTTATGAACTTTTAGGCCAATTGCCTTTTAACGAAGTGGAACACTATCAACCCTTTTGGGCCGCACGCGCCCACATTGGCGCCGCACTTAAACTCACCGATATCGCGATCACTGCTTATGACAAGGCTATTGCGCTATCAGATCAGCAACCAGTCAAACAGTTTCTTGCCAATGAACGGCAAGAGTTTGTTTCAAAAAATAAAAACTGAACAGACGCACCATGCGTTAATTAACATATAAAGGAAACCTAAAAAATGACTCTTCATCTTACCGGCTTGTATGCCTGCGCCCTTACCGTTATTTTTATTGCACTACAATACAACGTCATTTTTAAGCGTGGCGCTGCAAAAATTTCAATCAACTATGACGACGATATGCAGCTTGCTGAAAAAATCAGACGACATGGCAATTTTATCGAGACAGTTCCTCTTGCTCTTATTTTAATGCTAAGCGCAGAATCAGTCGGGGCATCAGCAATCTGGTTGCATTCTATTGGTGCACTTCTGTTAATTGGGCGCATTCTGCACCCTCTTGGACTTAAACATGATGTTATGGTTAGTCCGTTGCGTATTGCTGGCACAATGGCCACGCAATTTTCTATGTTTACATCTATTTCTTGTATTCTCTGGCTGAACTTCAATGCTTAGGATCAGATATGACCAATGAAGCCTGTCCTGCCCCAGCCTTTAGACTTTGAATGGTCAAATAAAACAAAATTTAACCAAAAGGCAAAGTCTGCCAGGCACTCAAAACTCGTATTAACTCTTTTCGCGTAACGTGGTTGGCAATCTATTCAAATGATTGAAAGAGTCAAAAGGGCAAGGCAATGCAAAATCATACGTATAAATCTTTTCAGTGGCGCTGGACTATTTTTATCGCACTGGGAATCACACTTATTGGCATGGGAGCATCAGTTCAGGGGATTTCATTTCTTTTCACTATAACGGCAACCGCCTTTATGGCTGGTGGTGGTATGATGATTATGGTTGGACTGATCTATTCCCTGCCAAGTTCAAACAGCCTTGAAATCAAGGAAAGTGGCTTTTCATATCGCAACGGATTAAAAACCGTTTTTTGTCGCTGGGAAGATTGTGATGAG
>JALWJW010000054.1 GCA_026996935.1 Hyphomicrobiales bacterium | reverse complement strand
CGATTTGGCTGGTATGCGGATGTTCTGGACTCATCAACTTTCGAAGAAGCCAACAATGACTTGAGCAATTGGATGAGCCAGCGTGCCAGATGGCTAAAGGGTTGGATACAAACCTGGTTTGTTCATATGAGAAACCCCGTTTTATTATGGCGACAATTGGGTGGTATGGGCTTTTTAACCGTGCAGGTCATTATGGCAGGTATTATAATTTCAACGCTGGTCCACCCGATTTTCCTGGTTGTCACCATTTGGGCTATAAGTTCGGGGCAGTTTTTCCCGCTTGAACAAAACTGGTGGGTGGTGCTGATATCAGGAACAGGGCTGGCAATTTTACTGGCGGGATATGGCGTGACGATTTTTGCCGGCTGGCTGGCTTTGCGAAAACGCGGGCTTGGTCAGTTGTGGCCTGGTATCTTTGCTATGCCATTTTACTGGTTGTTGATTTCAGCCGGTGGGTGGTTGGCGCTAAAGCAATTTATTACCCATCCGTTTCATTGGAATAAAACCAGACACGGCATATCAAAAATCAACCCTCGGCGTTAAAATCAATATCGCCAGCCCGTACCTTTTGGCAATAAGAGCGTTCATCAGGGTGTTCAACAGCTTTGGCAATAGCAGCGACAAATTCGTGCATTTCCTCTTCGCTGATTGCATCAAGAATTTGATTGATAAGTTCAGGGCGCACATGGGCGCTTGATGTCTGGCCGTCTTCAAGCGTCACCATTACCGTGGCCATCTGGTAATTGTCACGCGTTGCATCATGTTCGGCAAAAAACAATTCCTTGTTCATCGCCATAAGCTCATCATAGTAGTTTTCTACTTTATCAGATGTTTCATCGCTCATATTGTCGGGGATAGTAATCATAAAAATCCCATCATCTTCACAAATGGTAGGCAGGATTTGCAAGTCTTTTAGAAAACTCTCAAACAATTGCACGGGCTTTTGATGGAACAAAACAAATTCAAGCATGATGTCCTCATATTTTGACTTGACCGGTACGCTTGGGAAAATAGTTCACGGACCATATCGCTGCGGTGTGGATTGTTATATGTGCTTGAATTGCCTGTAACGCAATCACAATTTTGTGCGATTTTACCTGTTAACGGTTGTAAGTTTGGAAAATTGCCTTAATTGTCCAAGGTATGAATGAACAACCACGCGATATTAGAGCCACCTTTGCCCCGATTGACGAGGCAAAATTTATCAATCCAGACCTTACCGCAAAGGGTGAAGCGCGTGCAGTTGTTGGCTTGCATCATCTTGAGACTTTATGGATAAACACAGGCACCCTGTGTAATATTACCTGCAAAAACTGTTATATCGCATCATCGCCTACTAATGATGATTTGGCGTATTTTACCTTGGAAAATGCAGTTTCGTTCTTTGATGAGTTGATCGACCTTAAACTGGATACACCGGAAATTGGATTTACCGGTGGCGAACCATTTATGAATCCACAAATTCTTGAGATGATTAAAGCCGCTTTAAGTCGTAATTTTAAAGTGTTGGTTTTAACCAATGCGATGCAACCGATGCAGCGCAAGAAAATTAAACAGGGTTTGCTTGAGTTAAAGGAAAAATTTCCTGGCAAAATGTCGTTGCGCGTCAGTCTGGATCATTACACTAAATCCCTTCACGAAATTGAGCGGGGCGGGCAAACCTGGGACAAGGCGATTGCCGGCCTGGATTGGCTTGCTGAAAATAATTTTGATATGGCAATTGCCGGGCGCACCTGCTGGGCAGAGCAGGAAGGCGATGAACGTGCCGGCTATGCCAGGTTGATTGAAAAGCACCAATGGCCAATTGATTCCAGCAATCAGGGCCAACTCATTTTATTTCCTGAAATGGATGAAAAGGTTGATGTGCCTGAAATAACCACAGCTTGTTGGGGGATTTTGGGCAAACAACCAAAAGATGTGATGTGTGCCACCAGTCGGATGGTTATCCATAGAAAAGGTACAGCAAGCCCTACTGTTTTGCCATGCACCTTGCTTCCTTATGATTCTTCCTTTGAAATGGGGGAGAATTTAGCAGATTCCCTCAAGGTGACAGGGGGTAATTTTGTTGATGGCGCAGTAAAACTCAACCACCCGCATTGCGCGAAGTTTTGCGTTCTTGGTGGTGGAAGTTGTACTGGCTAAGGTTTTATCAACTATGCAGTAAATTACCGTTACAACTTCTAAGATATATAGGATAAGTTGACGTTGACCAAATGGTAAACTTGTTACATTAGGGCTTTATTGTTGAAGCAGATCACCCATACAAATCACACGCTGGGCATTTCCTGTGCGATATTCGGTATTATGTCGATGTCGATAATGGATGCTGTGATCAAGTGGCTCTCAGATGGTTATCCCTTACATGAGATTGTTTTAGTCAGAACATTAGTGGCGCTGGTCTTGACCGTTATTATCGTTCATTTTGAGGGTGGTTTGGGATTATTAAAAACCCAACGCTCAAAACTGCATGTCACGCGTGGGGTTTTGGTCGCCATTGCCAATATGTCGTTTTATCTATCTTTGGCGGTGATGCCGATTGCCCAGGCAACAGGGCTGTTCTTTATCGCACCTTTGCTCATTACCGCCCTTTCGGGCCCGATGTTGGGTGAGCGTGTGGGCTGGCGTCGCTGGGTGGCGATTGGTGTGGGTTTTATCGGTGTTATTCTTATTTCTGGTGTCGGTTCAGGTGCCCTTAATTCGATGGCCTTTATGCCGCTTGTTGCCGCGCTGGCCTATGCGTTAGTGCAAGTGCTGGCGCGCCGGTTAGGTTGTACAGATAAAGCGTCGGTAATGTCGTTTTATATCAGCATTGTCTTTCTTGTAATCTCAGTGGCTTTCTGGGCGATAGCAGGAAACGGTCAATATTTGGGCGTTGGAGGCGATAGCCTGTCATTCTTGCTTCGGCCATGGGTGATGCCAAACAGCTCTGATTTGGGCTTAATGCTGGTTTGTGGCGTGTTGGTTGCAGCAGCAGGTTATTTGCTTAATCAGGCTTACCGTGTCAGCATGGCCAATGTGATTGCACCATTTGAATATGTTGCCCTGCCATTAGCCATTTTATGGGGCTGGTTGTTCTGGAGCGAAATTCCTTCATTCAACACATTACTGGGTATCGTTTTAATTGGTTGTGCCGGGCTTTATGTTTTTGTTCGCGAACATATGATTAAGGCTCAAACGAGCGAAAGTGTTTAGAAAGTTTCAAGCCTTGTTTTTGGTAGTTGGAACCAATGCCCTGACCATAAACCTGCTCGGGCACTTCGGTAAGCGGCTCATAAATCAACCGACCAATGATCTGGCTGTCCTCTAAAATAAACGGTACTTCATGGGAGCGCACTTCCAAAACCCCGCGCGAGCCTGCCCCACCTGATTGGCTGTCACCAAATCCGGGATCAAAAAACCCAGCATAATGAACCCGAAATTCACCCACAAGCGGATCAAATGGCACCATTTCGGCCGCATGGGTGGGCGGCACCCGCACAGCTTCTTTTGAGGCGAGAATATAGAATTGATCAGGTTCTAAAATTAAATTGCCGCGCTGCCAAATCGGTTCCCAATAATCAAGCACTTCAAGGGCGGCTTTTTTGTCCACATCAATAATGCCCGAATGACGTTTAGCCCGAAACCCGACGGGGTAGTTCTGCGAGGTCCCTTCAAGATCAACACTAAGGGCCAAACCGTTAGAGACATTATAAGCCCCGCCCGAAATAAGCGGTTGTGCATTGTGAAGGTCATGGATGGTTTGATCCAATGCTGGCTCACTGCCTTGACGAAAGCGGATTTGAGACAGCCGAGATCCAGTGCGCGCTAAAATGGTAAAGGTGCGCGGTGAAATCTCTGCATAGAGCGGGCCTTTATAGCCCGGTGGAATTTTATCAAATTCCTGAGCATAATCGGTAATCACCCGCGTAAAAATATCAAGTCGCCCTGTTGAACTTTTCGGGTTGGCTGCAGCACTTACCCCATCTGGCAGGTTTAAAGCCTCTAGTAATGGCACAATATAAACACACCCCGTTTCAAGGGCCGCTCCTTCTGCTAGTGAAATTTCATGCAATGAAAGTTCATCAAGCCGGTCTTGCACGGTGCGATCAGGCCCCGGCAAAAACGAAGCACGTACCCGATAGGCTTTTGCCCCAAGGCGCAGGTCTAAACTGGCGGGTTGAATTTGGTCAACATCAAGGCTCTTTTGTGTGGTCAAAAGACCTTCGTCAAAATACTGGCGCAGTATATGGGCCGGCAAAATGCCATTTACGGTTTGCTGTGTCATGCCCAATCAAATTCCTCAATATAAAAACAGGGGGTGCATTGTCGGTGTTTTTCTTTCATAAGGAAAGCCAACGGACAAGCAGTTTTAGATTTATCGGTGGAAAACTGTCAAAATTCCACTGAATTTAGGTGTGGAGGCATCTTCGAAATGTATGAATCAACCACGCGAGATATAAAAGTATCGGTTAAACCAAAGTTTTTGGCAGCGCAATCAAAGCCTCAAGAGGGTTATTTTGTTTGGTCTTATACCATCACAATTGAAAACACTGGCCCTGAAACTGTTAGATTAAAAACCCGTTTTTGGAAAATTACCGATGCAGCCGGACGTATTCAGGAAGTGCGCGGAGAGGGTGTTGTTGGTGAGCAACCTGTTCTAAAGCCGGGCGAAAGCTTTGAATACACATCAGGCGCACCGCTTGCCACATCATCTGGCTTTATGGTGGGTTCCTATCAGATGGAATCTTTTGACGGCAAACCATTTGATGTTGACATTCCAGCGTTTTCGCTTGATCAACCGTCCCAAACAGGTGCTCTTCACTAAAGTTTTATAGCGCTGCTTCTTATAATCAATTTACAATTATGAACTGCCGATTCTGTCAGTTTTAAGGAATTTTCTATGTCCACACAACGCCTGTCTTCAACGCAATTGCTGGAAAAGCTCATCTCATTTGATAGCACCAGCCGCAATTCAAACCTGCCGTTGATTGATTTTATTCAAGAATACCTCGCCGGTTTTGGGGTGAAATCAACCCGCGTTGACTATGAAAAAGATAATAAAACCAATCTGTACGCCACCATTGGCCCCGATATTGAAGGCGGTGTCGTGCTTTCCGGTCACACCGATGTGGTGCCTGTTGATGGTCAGGACTGGTCAAATGACCCTTTTGGCATGGTTGAACATGATGGTCGTTTATTTGGTCGTGGCGCGTGCGATATGAAAGGTTTCATCGCGGTAGCATTAGCTGCGGTGCCAGACTTTGTTGCACAAGATTTAAAACGCCCCATCCATTTTGCTTTTTCATGTGATGAAGAAGTTGGCTGCACAGGGGTGCGCCCGCTTATCGATCATATTATTGATGAAATGCCAAAACCTGGCATGGTGATTGTGGGTGAACCGACCTTGATGAAAGTTGTTGATGCACACAAAGGTGCCTGTCGTTTCAAA
Organism: Hyphomicrobiales bacterium; assembly: GCA_026996935.1. GTDB lineage: Bacteria > Pseudomonadota > Alphaproteobacteria > Rhizobiales > Aestuariivirgaceae > JALWJW01. The sequence continues at coordinate 2,025 of JALWJW010000054.1, read as the reverse complement.
ACCACGATTACAGGCCATGAAGCCCATTCAAGTTGCACCCATTTGGGTGTCAGTTCAATTTTAGTGGCAGGTAAAATGCTTAATGAGATTGATCGTATTGCCGAGGATTATCGCCAGCGCGGCGACAGTTCAGGCCGTTTTGATCCGCCTTACACAACCGTACAAGTGGGCATGATTGAAGGTGGCACAGCCAATAATATAATTCCTGGAAAAACTACTTTTGATTGGGAAGCGCGGATGCTGCCTGAACATTCGTTGGAAGAATTGACCAGTCGAATCAGTGCATTCTCAAAAACGCTGGAACCTGAGATGAAAGCCATTAGTGAAAAAGCCGGCATTAAAACCAGTGTTGAAAACGCTATTCCCGGCCTTGCTGCACAAGAAGAATCCCCCGCTGAAGTTCTGGCGCTGCATTTAGCGCAAGCCAATGGCACGCAGGCAGTATCATACGGAACAGAAGCAGGATTGTTCCAGCGCGCTGGTATTCCAGCTATTGTGTGCGGTCCCGGTTCCATTGAACAAGCCCATAAAGCTGATGAATATGTTGAGCTTAGTCAAATGCAACAATGCGAAACCTTTATGCAGCGTTTAACCCACCACTGCACCACTTAAATATTAACAAAAATGCCAAGTTATGGAGCTTGGCCTTATTTGTTTTTGACACATCCTGAATTGGCCTAGCAACAAGACCCTTGTGATGGCTCGCTGGTTGTTCGTTTAACCCCGCGCTTGGTTTCTTGAGGGTCGCGAATATCTGAGCGGCAACTCGGGAATTCTTCGTTCGTGGTCACTTCAATATTTGGTGCCACGGGGACCATTTGATCGCTATAAGGTTCGCGCTGCATCAGGTTGAAAGTTTTCTCACACACCGCAATGCGCTGCCCGCGTGTGAACGTATGGCCATCATCATCGCAAACGCTTTTCCACGGGCCTTTATAAATCACTGCCTGATTTTTCTCGATGCAAACACCTTCTTTGCCCTTATAGGCCAAAACAGTAACAGAGCGATATTCAATGCCTTCAACAATCTGCCAGGGGGCTTGCTCATATTTATCAATGTTCATGCCATGAAAGCCAGCCAAAGCCAGTTCGTCAACAAACTCTTTTTCCTGCAAGGCACCCGAAATGCAGCCAGACCACAATTTGCCATCTTTTTTCAAATGTTCGGGAGAAATCTCATCAGAAACAATATCGGAAACCGCAATGCGTCCACCCGGTTTTAACACCCGATACATTTCAGCAAACAATTGCTTTTTCTTATCGTCAGAAACCAGATTCAACACACAATTTGAAACAATAAGATCAACTGAGTTATCAGCGATCATCGGTTCGTTATTTTTGGCAATGTCATCCAGTAAAGCTTCAAATTCATCGGCATTGGTCACTGGGTTTTGTTTTAACTTGGCATCAATCTCATCAAGATCGGTTCTAAGGTCTTCAATATGGCCGCGTTTAAATTCAACATTGCCATAGCCGATTTTCTGGGCGATCACAGAGGCGTTGGTGCGCGCCAGATCAAGCATGTCAGCGGTCATATCAACACCAATAACCCGGCCCGTCTCACCAACAATTTGAGAAGCAATAAAACAAATTTTACCGCCCCCTGAACCAAGGTCAAGCACCACATCGCCTTTGCGCGCATAACGCGATGGATCACCACAACCATAGTCGCGGTCTAAAATCTCTTGAGGAATGATTTTTAAAAACTGCGGATCATAGTCAACAGGACAACATAAAATCGCCTCACGTTCCTTTGCCCCTTGTTGATAGCGATCGACAACTTCGTTTCTAACATCCATTTTTTACAGTGCTCCAAATTAGTAAGTTTTTTCACTTAACTTTGTTCACCTTTTTCAAAGCGATTGCAATAAACCAATGTTCACGAGTGTTTTACTTTGGATTCCATTCACACTAATGGCTACCGCCATGCGCTGCTCATCATGCGAATGCATGTCTACGACATGACGCGCGGCGCAGGGGCGCCGAGGGCCAGTCGGCCCTAGTTTCAGAGCTTACTATATTTTC
>JALWJW010000053.1 GCA_026996935.1 Hyphomicrobiales bacterium | reverse complement strand
CGATGATTGATGATGACTTGGCAGCACAGCTTGAAGAGCTTGCGTTTGAATTGGGTATGGATGTTCTTGCCGAAGTGCATAATGGTGAAGAACTTGAACGGGCGTTGAAACTTAAGACCGGATTGATCGGTATCAATAACAGAAACCTGAAAACATTCCATACAACGCTGGAAACAACCCGAGAATTGGCACCATTGGTGCCAGAGAATCGTATTGTTGTTGGTGAGAGCGGTTTAAGCACGACACAAGATCTGGCATATTTGTCAGGTGTGGGCGCAAACACCTTCTTAATTGGCGAAAGCCTGATGCGTAAAGAAAATGTTGAACAGGCAACGAAAGAGTTGCTGACCAAACCTTAGAGATAAGAATAAAGATATGAGCCAAAACAGACTGACACATTTGGATGAAACTGGGGCGGCTGCTATGGTTGATGTTTCTGAAAAAGATATCACCACGCGTGTGGCTCGCGCTGGCGGTTCTATCTTTATGAAGCCTGAGACTTTAGCCATGATTTTGGAAGGTACGGCAAAAAAAGGCGATGTTATTGCAACGGCTAGAATTGCCGGCATTATGGCGGCGAAAAAATGCCATGAGCTTATTCCGCTTTGTCACCCGTTATTGGTTTCAAAAGTCTCAGTTGATTTTATGCCAGATCGTGCCAATAACAAAATTGAGGTTGTTTCTTTTGTAAAAATTACTGGGCAGACAGGTGTTGAAATGGAAGCGCTTACGGCGGTAAGTGTGGCTTGTCTCACCCTATATGATATGTGCAAAGCGGTAGACCGGGGCATGGAAATTTCAGACATTAAAGTACTTGAAAAAGATGGTGGCAAGTCTGGTCGTTATGTTTATGGGGATAATAAATGAGCCTGCTCCCTGTCGAAGATGCAAAGAAACAAATCCTTGCAGATGTTGAACTTACGCAAGCTGAAACTGTTACAGTAGATGCGGCCGCTGGTCGTGTGCTTGCCGAAGACTTAACTGCAAAACGCAACCAACCCCCATTTAATGCCTCATCAATGGATGGATATGCAGTTAAGGCTGGCGATGTTGCCAGTACACCATGCAAACTTGCTTTGATCGGAGAAGCAGCCGCCGGACAGGCCTTTAACGGTGAAATCACTAACGGGCAATGCACACGGATTTTTACTGGCGCGCCTGTGCCTAAAGGTGCTGATTGTGTCATTATGCAAGAAAACACAAGGCGCCAGGGCAATGAAGTTGAGTTTTTAGAATCTGCTCCTGTTGGTAATTTTATTCGTCCCATCGGTTTAGATTTCAAAGATGGCGATGTTGTTTTAACAACGGGTGCGAAACTGTCATCTGGCGGGATTGGCCTTTGTGCTTCGATGAATTGTGCAACGGTTGAGGTTCGAAAAAAACCAACGGTTGCTATTTTGGCAACAGGTGATGAATTGGTTGAACCGGGTCAAGTGACAAGGCCTGACCAAATTGTTTCATCAAACTCGGTTTCCCTTGCTGCTGCTGTTCGCGCTTTTGGTGGCGAACCAATTCAATTGGGCATCGTACCTGATAACCTTGAAAAAATCACAAAAGCTATCTCTGATGCGTCTGATGCTGATGTTCTACTCACTATTGGTGGGGCATCAG
>JALWJW010000052.1 GCA_026996935.1 Hyphomicrobiales bacterium | reverse complement strand
GGATTATCTATCAGGCTTTTTCAGATCTACTTAAAGATCAATCCGTCATCCCGCGACCTTAATCAGTATTCTATCTCAAGTATGCTGAATGGGCTTCGTCTTAACGGTTAAACCAGTTTATCGGTTAAACCAAAAAGGAGCCTGGTGCGGGAATTCCTTTGTTAAAGTAATCATAGACTCAAATTGTTACTTTTTTGTGTCATTACAATTGTTTGAGAGAAAAAAACTTATTTTCCCTTTTTACGTGACTTGATGAAGTGTTCAAATTCTTCGCGGTCACGAGTTTTGCGTAATTGGTCAACATAGTCAGCAAATTCGGCTTGCTGCTGTTCAAGATCACGCAAAGTTGCCGCCTTATATTCATCAAAGGCAGCATTACCAGACGAGGACGCAGGACTGTGTGAACCATTGTTAAAGGCGTTTTTTAGAGCGTCAACAGCGTCAGAAATCAGATCATCAACGCGCCCGCCCCATAAAATATAGGCTAAGACGGCCAAGCCGATTGGAAAGGCAGCCATAAACCCTAAAACGAGCGCGGCCACACCAATGGGTGTCCAGCCAGACTTTTTCTTTTTACGTTTGAAGTTCATGTTGACATTAGAACCATGTGTAGATGTATTCATTTAATATACCCCGGTCAGAGTTTCGTTACAGAGTCTATATGGGGTTGGGTTTTTAAATTTCAAGGTGTGAACGATGGATGATAGATTGCCGGTAATGGCTGACGTAAGAGAAGCGGTTAAACGTCTTGATGGAATGGCGGTTAAAACGCCAGTATTAGAAGTTCCATGGCTGAATGAAGCGGTGGGTGGGCGCGTGTTCATTAAGCCAGAATGTTTACAACGCACGGGATCGTTTAAGTTTCGTGGAGCATGGAACTACATCTCACAATTTGATCCTGTTGAACATGCGGGCGGCGTTGTTGCGTATTCTTCGGGCAATCATGCGCAAGGGGTGGCTGCTGCTGCCACGCTGAAAGGATTGCCGTCTTTAATTGTAATGCCGTTTGATTCTCCGCAAATTAAAATGGAAAACACCAAAGCACTTGGCGCAGAGATTTTGACCTATGACCGCACGAAAGTGAAACGTGAAGAATTGGCCGCCGAACAAGTGAAAAAACGCAAAGCTGTTCTTGTTCCACCGTTTGAAAATAAAAACATTATGGCTGGGCAGGGTACTGTGAGTATCGAGATTATTGAATGGGCCGAGAAAAATGGTGCCGAAATTGATCAAGTGTTGGTGCCAACTGGCGGTGGTGGGTTACTGGCTGGTACGGCATTGGTGTTTAGCGAGCTTTCGCCCAATACAAAAATTCACCCTGTTGAACCAGATGAATTTGATGATTACAAACGCTCGCTTGAAGTTGGCAAAATTGTCGCAAATACTCAAACCCATGGCTCGATCTGTGATGCGATTATGACTGACAGAGCGGGGGAATTGACATTTGCGATTAACCAGCCGCGATTGTCAAACGGCCTAACTGTCAGTGATGATGAAGTGTGCGCGGCAATGAAGTTTGCGTTTGAGCGTTTAAAGCTTGTTGTGGAGCCAGGCGGTGTGGTTGCATTAGCTGCAATTTTGTCTGGAAAAATTGATTGTAAAAACAAAAATACCGCCATCGTATTATCGGGCGGTAATGTTGATCCTGAAATGTTTGCGGCAGCGTTAGCTTAACGCCACCGCGAATTTGTTTAGTTGTTGCACTTTTAAGAAAGCGTAGGCTTGTCTTCTTTGTCGCCAAAGATGTCATCGCCAAATGGAATGTCCAGGTTTGAAGCTGAATTACCGCGAATGATGACAATACGGTCTTTTTCATCATCGGTTGCTTCCATGACAGGATCTGGAACAACGGGTGTTTCAACTTTAGTTGTCGCGACTTCGATTGTTTCTTTAACGGGAGCGGCTTCAACTTTTTCCGGTTCATCGGCAGGAGCTGCACCAAAAAGTTCATCTAATGAAGGCTCTGACGCCTTTTGATCTTTAATGCTGCTTGGTGTTTCCGTTTTGATTTCCTGCTCTGGTGCAGCTTCCTGTTCCGAGCCAGCTTCTTGCGTGTTTTGCGTTGTTGGTGCAGGGGTGTCGTTAGGGTCGGTGCGGAATACCTTAAAACGATCGCTAATGTCGACGGTTTCGTTATCCAGTTTTGTTTCTGCATTTGCAGATTCTGGTTTTTCGATTTTCACATCTTTTGCGGCCTGAGGGGCTTCAACAGGGGCGGCTTCAAGAGGAGAAGCATCTGGCAAAAGGTCGTTGGCATCGTTTGAAAACAGGTCTTCGTCATTTGAAAAGAATTTTAGATTTTCTTCGTTTAGAGCTGCTGGTTCCGGGACGGATACGGTTTTTGTTGTATCGGTAGATGTTGTTTGTTTGGATTTTTTACCGCTGAAAAATGGTTTTGGTGCAATGAGACCTGATTTTTCTTTTGGTTGTTTCGTTTTCTGATCTTGGGGCGCTGCTGTTTGTGGTTGCTCGGCAATGTATGAGCCGTTATTTAACGTGTTCACCACTTTTTCAAGGCGCGAAACAGCATCTAATAAGGTTGAGGTGCTTGCACCGCTGTTTCGCTTTTTATACTCTGACAGGAACCAGCGACCGCGGGCGGTTTCCATTACTGCACTTTCGATTGCATCATAATCTAAATCTGACAATTGTTGCACGACTAACCAACCTCAACTCATAATTTTACATACTGTAACAGCGCGAAAACTTTATCGCGCTGTAACGACTGAGGTGATTATTACGAAAAGTGGTTAGAAAAAGGTGAACGTGGTGAATTATTTCAATAAATTATTTACCACGTTGACTTTTCTTGTGTTTGCTGGTTATGAAAGTCGCCCTGCAGCTTGTGCAAAGAGCAGATAGAGTTTGCCGCTTTCAGATGCAAGGCAGGCATCAACCATTTCATCACCATTTGTGGTTTCTGAGACGGTGTCGAGCAGACGCTCAAACAATCTGATATAGGCATCAACACGGCCGCGAATGAGGCGCTCATTTTTATAACCGTGAACCACCATATTATACATTTTCTGGCCGCGGGCTTTATAAAGCCGGTGGGTGTAAATGTGGGTCTGACCTGAATTGAACTTGCGCTCAATATCAGCGGGCAGGTTGTCCTCAAAGGCTTCGGTTAAATCACGGGCGGCCAAATTGAGTTTGGAAACCAGGGTTTCGGTTTCGCGGGTGTTTCGCACTTGTTTGGCTTGTGGTTTCTTTGTTTGCGGCTGCTGTTGTTTTTCCAAATGAGGCATCAGATCAGCACTGCCGCGCTTTGCTGATGATTTGATCGGGTCGCCAACTGGGCGGCCGCGCACTGTTGATGGCTCGTCATTGTTTGACGGTGCTTTTGTAGTGCGTGACTTTTTAGTGCTGGCCTGGCGAGTAGGGCGGGCGGCTTGTTTGGCGTCGCGCGTCTGGGTGTTACCAGCGCGGACGCCTTCAGGCTTTCCCGGCGCGGTCTCACCATCGGCAAGCTCGACCCCCGGCCCCGATAGGTCAAGTAATCCGGTTTGTCGTTTGACGACATCAGCCAGGGCGTTCAGCGCGGTGATCTGATCGGAGACCACCTGACGCATGGCATCGGCATTGCTGCGGGTTTCATCGGGCAGGTCAAGGATGGTGCGACGAAGCTCGGTGCGGGCAAAGTCGATATCTTTAGAAACCTGCTGAGCTGTTGCGCGCATGCTTTGGGCTGTGTCTGCAAAGTCGCTGGTGGTTGAGGCCAGCATGTTGTTCAACTGACCAATGACAGCCTGATATTGTTTACCAAGGGCTTGTGCTGCTTTGGCAATCTGCTCATCAGAGGTTGCTTCAATTCTGGCAATCTCGTTTTGCAGGTTTGCCGCGGCTGCGCCTGATTGAGCGGTGAGGAGGCGAACAATATCGTCTGACTTGCCATGTGCGTTGCCCAATGAATCTTCAATGACAGACACATAATTGCGCATCATAGTATCAACATCTTCGGCTTTATTGGCGAGCATTTTGATGAGCTCATCCATTTGCTTTTCACGAACTTCAATGGCGCGATCCATGTTGTGATTAAAGTGATCAACGGCGCGTTCAACAACACTTGAAGCATCTTCAAGACGGGTGGAAATTTTACCTGACGTTGTTTCAAGACGACCTGTAAGACTGGTTGAAATTGTTTCCAACTCTTCATCAAGGTGCTTGGCAGAGTTTGCCAATTGCGTTGACAGATAATCGTTGGCCTTTTCAATGTGGCCGGCAAATTTAACGCCAGCCGCCTCAAGACGGCGCGATGTTGCGTTGGTGCGGCTTTCAATTGCATCGGTTGCTTTGTCAACGCGCTCGGCAAGGGAAGATGTTGTTTCTTCAAAGCCACTGGTGATCTGATCGGTTGAGGCTTTAAGGCCTTCGGCAAATGCGGTGCTGGCCTGGCCAAGGTCAGTAAGGATCTGACCGCTGGCTTCTTCGAGAACTTTGGTGAATTCTGCGCTTGTGCCATCAAAGCGGGTGGTGATGTTTGTTGTTACATCTTCAAGCAGGGAGGCGGATATATCAAAGCGTTTGCCAAGGTCCGACACGGTGCTTTCGATACGGCCAAGCATGTTGCCTGATACGCTGTTAAGCTGGGTGTGGAATTGGGATGCTGTTGAGTCTAAGCGCTCGCCCAGATCATAAGAAGCCTGATCTAGTTTCTCGGTGAGTTTGCTCGTGGTTGAGTCTAAACGTCCTGTCATTTCAACCGATGTAGTGTTCAAACGGTGGGCAATTTCAGATGTTGAATCTGTCAGTTTTGACGTCATGTCCTCGGCTGCAACAGATAATTGCTCGGTCAAACGAACCGTTGTGTCTGACAAGCGACTGGTCATGCCATCGGTTACACCGTCAAGTTGTTGAGCCAGTTTAGTTGAGGTGTCATCCAAACGAATGGTCATGTCACCAGCGGCTTCATCAAGTTGAGCCAGAAGGCGGGTGCTTGTGTCGGCAAGTTGGGTTGTTACTTCGCCTGTGGTTTTATCGAAGTATTGTGTTACGCTGGCGGTTGTAGATTCCAGATTGGTGGCAAGGTCACCAGCGGTTGCTTCAAGTTGACCAGTAACTTTTTCACTTGTTTTGTCAAGGCGTTCGGCAATCTGTTCTGAAGTTGTGTCCAATTTGCTGGCGAGTTCATTGGCTGTTGCGTCCAGTCCACTGGTGATTTGTTCACTTGAATGGGCAAGGCGTGTCGCAATATCTTCAGAAGACTGATCCAGACGGTCGGCCAGCGCATGGGCCGTTGTATCAAGTCCACTCGTAATTTTTTCACTGGTGACATCAAGGCGCTCAGCAATCTGAGCAGATGACTGATCGAGTTGATTTGAAAGGTTGATGGCAGTCGCCTCAAGTCCTTCGGTCACTTTATCGGTTGTGTCAGCCAGGCGAACGGTCATATCGGTTGATGAACGATCAAGCTGGGTTGAAAGGTTTTGAACCGTTGCATCCAACTGGCCGGTAATCTGTTGTGATGTTTCAGCTAATGTGCCTGTAAGCTCGGTTGCTGAAGCACCCAGTTTTTCGGCCAGTTTATTGGTTGTGTCATCAAGTTTTTGGGTCATGTCGTCAGAGGCAACGTCCAACAGGCCGGACAGGCGAGAGGTTGAGGTTTCAAGACGTTGAACCATTTGGGTTGAGGTTTCTTCAATAGAACCTGACAAGCGGGTGGTTGATTCATCAAGGTGGGCGGACATTTGACCTGTTGCTTCGGCAACGCGGTTAAACAGGACACCTGTTGTTTCTTCCAGTTTACCTGAAATCTGATTGGTGGTTTTTTCAACTTCGCCGTATAGGGCTTTGGTTGAATCTTCCAACCGGGCGGTCATTTTGGTCGATGCATCTTCAAGGTATGTGTAAAGATCATCGCGGGCCTGGGCTACATTGCCGACAAAATCGCCAGAAACGGACAAGAGTTTGTCAGATAAGGCAATGCCTGATGTTTCGATTTGTTGAGAAACGTCAACACCAGATTTTTCCATAACCGTGGCCACTTCTGAGGCGGTAGACTTAAGATGGTAAGAAAGGTTAGATGAGGTTGATTGTAACAATTCGGCAAATTGTGCGCCTGTTGTTGTTAGTGTTTCAGATAAACCGCCTGTCATGCGTTCAACATTGCGTAATACATCGCTATTGGCGTTGGCAAGTTCTTCAGCGCTGGTTTTAAGCGTTGCCACAACTTTTGTTTCCATGTTGTGGATGTTTTCATTGAAGTCGGCTGACTCTTTATTGATGCGGGTGGTTGAAGAATCCAAGGCATCAATTTGAGTGGAAAGACTTTCAGAGAAAACCCGCATTTCATTGACCAGAACGCCAGACATCTGGTCCATTTTCTGGGTTTGCTGATTGATTTCGGTGCCTGCAATGGTGGCGCGGTTTGCAAATTCATCAACGGTTTGTTTAAGATCACCAGATGACAGTTTCAGTTCATCATCGATGGTGGTCAGGGTGCTGTTTGCCGTTTTGACTAGGCCACCAATGGCGCCAGCGTTTTCTTCTAAACGTGAAAGAAGAGGGGCGGTTTGCGATGCAATGACATCACCAGCTTCGCGCAGGGCGTTACGTTGGTTTTCAAGGCCAGATAATAACGTGCGAATGCGTTCTTCATTATTACCAAAGGCGCGTTCAATATTTGAAATTTCGCGGTGAACCATGCCTTCAAGTTCGCCAGCGCGGGCCATTGCATGTTCAATGCCGCCAACCAATTGGTCAACATCATAGCGAATGGATTGAGAAATCGACATCAGGCCATCGGCTGCCACTTCCTGTGGGCGGATGAGGCGCATGGCGGTGTGAATTAAGCCTTCTGAGACATGACGCATTTGTTGAGCGCGCCATAAAAGGTAGGCGGTTGAGAACGACAATAAAATTGGCAGGAACAAAACAAGCGTGCCACCTAAAACTTGAGGCAGATTATTGCCGGTCAAAGGTTCGGCCAAAACATATAAGCGATCTGCAAACAGGGCAAAGAATGCAAACACCCATAAAATTGATGTGATAAAGGCAATCCAAAGCGGAGCGCTGGACGGGCGCTTGCGCATACGTGAAATCAGCGCGGCAGTGCCAGGCTCATTTTCATTGGCAGGGCGAGAACGCAAAGGCTGGCCACCACGTGGTGCGCCTTTTGGGGCTGGGCCGCGTGCTTGAGGTCCGCTTGTTTGTGCGGGCCTTTGCGGTTTTGCCCCACCTGAAACGGGTCTTGCGCCTTTAGCTTTTTTTGCTGCCGGTTTTTTGTCTGAAGCTTTGTTCGCCATTTTTTGCCCTGCTTTAACGCTTAATACTTAATTGTTTTTGTGCCCTATGATCAGGCTGTTTGCCGTTACATAAAGTTCGTCGATTGAAGTGGAAGATTTGGTTACATCTCATATTTGTTGATTTGTGGTTCATTGGTATATGAACCTGAAATCAATCATCACCCCTCGTATTCCAAGATATTTAGATCAAAACCCGTGCCAAAATATGGCAAGACAAAGTTCGTCAACATCTTGTTTAACGGGGAAGAGAGTAAACTGCCTCCT
>JALWJW010000051.1 GCA_026996935.1 Hyphomicrobiales bacterium | reverse complement strand
CAGTCAGGGACCGCGCATTCAGTCAACGCACGCCTTTGTGCGAAATATGAGTAATAAGACTGACATTCCATTTGTCGCCTGGGATGAGCGGATGTCGACTGTCGCGGTTGAGCGGGTATTGTTAGATGCTGATTCTTCACGGGCGGCACGGGCACGGGTTATTGATAAGATGGCCGCTGCTTACATTCTACAAGGAGCGCTTGATCGTTTGTCTTATATTCGAGGCCAAGCCCATTGATTATTGTTTTTGGCAGTCTTTTCCCCGTATTTGCAATTATTCTGATCGGTTTTGGCTTACGCAAATCTGGTTTAATACCTGCTGACAATTGGAAAGTGGCCGAAAATTTATGCTTCTGGCTGTTATTCCCTGCCCTTATGGTCAAAACGCTTATACAAGCCGATTTTAGCACGATTCAATCTGGACCGTTTACCTACACCATATTGTTGTTCTTATTGGTTATGGGGGTCATTGGATTGAGCTTTTGGCCCATCCTCAAAACCATACTCAAAACACGGCCAGAACAATTCTCAACTGTATACCAAACCACAACGCGCTGGAACGGGTTTGTTGCTTTGGTTATTGCATTAAAACTGTTTGGCGATGAGACGCTGACTTTAATGGCCATCACACTGGCTTTGATGACCATTATTATTCAAATCTCCAATATCTTTGTTTTAGCAACTTTCACCTCAGGCAACCGCCCCAGTTTACGCAACATTTTTAAAACGGTGGCCACCAATCCGATTATTTTAAGTATTATCCTTGGTGCTTTAATCAATGTGTCAGGCATCAATGTATGGCCGCCTATTGTTGATATGTTGGATTTAATTGGCCGTGGTGCATTGGGGTTATCACTTCTAACCGTTGGTGCGGGCCTTAGTTTGGCCGCTGCGCTTCGACCTTCAAAAGAACTGATTGTTGGATTGATTGGCAAACTGGCGATATCTCCTGCAGTTATGATTGGCTGTGCTTTATTGTTTGGTGTGAGTGGTTTGCAATTATCGGTGCTGGTGATTTGTGCTGCCGTGCCAACATCTATGAACGGGTATTTGATAACGAAAGTGATGGGCGGTGATGCAGAACTTTATGCGACTACATCTACTGTTCAAACTGTTCTGTCGTTTTTTACCATCCCTCTCATCGTATGGATTGCGCAAGTGTATTTTGGGGCACTATAATTTTTTGCTACCTCGGTATCTATCTCATTGTTTTTATATCTTGTGAGACAGTCTTTGAGCTTAGTTTAGCCCGGTCTGGCATAATCAATAATCTGGTCGATATCATTTAACGAACAGGCCCCGTATTGCAGGCGATCACGTGCAGAAATTCTGGTTTCGATAAAATTTTGGGTGATAAAGTCAGATTTTGTAGTCGCCATAATACTGGCTGCTGCCATGCGTGCCAGACGTTCAACAATAATACGTGCATCTGCCTCTAAACCGCCTTGGTTTAACAAACGACTTGCCAGCCATTGCTTTTCTTTTTGTAGTTGTTTGTTTCCCTCAAAACTTTCCAGTAATTGGGCAAAACCATCACGGTCACGGCTTAAGGCGCGTAAAAAGTCCAGACACATCACATTCCCGGAACCTTCCCAAATGGCGTTCAGAGGTGCCTCGCGATAAATG
>JALWJW010000050.1:2655-7547 GCA_026996935.1 Hyphomicrobiales bacterium | reverse complement strand
GATTATTTTCACCGGTTCTTACCGGGTACCCACAACACATCGCCGTCGTATTTATGATTGACCCAGCGGCTGGCAACAAAAAAGAAATCTGATAAACGGTTGATATATTTAAGAGCAGCGGCGGAAATAACTTCGTTTTCATCCTGTGCCACTTCAGCCATCAGCCGTTCGGCGCGGCGGGCTACAGTGCGCGCAAGATGGAGATTGGCCGAGGCGGGGTGACCGCCGGGCAGGATGAATGAGCGTAGTGGTTCAAGGTCTTTATTGAGATAATCAATCTCACCTTCAAGGCGTTCCACCTGCGCCGGGATTATGCGCAAAGGTTCGTATTCCAGCTTTTCACCCGTATCTGGCGTGCAAAGGTCTGCGCCTAAATCAAACAAATCATTTTGAATACGCGCCAGCATGTCATCAAGTTCTTTTAGCGAGCGATGAACCGTGCGTACACGAACAAGCCCCACAACCGCGTTGGTTTCATCAACCGTACCATAAGCATGCACTCGCGCATTACTTTTATGCACCCGATGTCCCGTTCCCAGCGCCGTTGAACCATCATCACCCGTGCGGGTATAAATTTTATTTAAAACTACCATGTATTTTGAGTAGCGTAAGGGAAAGGGAATTGCAAAAAGAAAAGTAAGTATCCTGAATTTGTGGGAATGACGGGTGTGGTAAATTGAACGAGGGCACCCATCGCTGTGCCCATCGTCGTGCCCTGTGACAGCGCTTCTTTATCGTCGGCCTTGTGCCAATGATTCATGGCTCGGAAATTGGGGAGAGGTGGATTCCTGTAACAGGTACGGGAATGAGGAAGTGGGTGTTGCTATCTCGCTAATATGAATCACTCCGTCCGTAATATCCGCGCTGGTTTGGCCGTTAATGCGCGCCAGGTGGTGGCAAAGCCGGCGGTTATGGTTAGGGCCATGGCGAAGAGGGCGGTCAGGAGGGCTGTTGTGAAAGAGAAGGTCCATGTCATTTGCATGACGTAATGAATGATTGCATAGGCTGCTGCCGCGCCGATGAGTATTGAGAATGCAGCGGTGATGAAGCCGAGCAGGGCGTATTCATAAAAAAAGGCGTAGACCAATTGGGTGCGGGTGGCACCGAAGGTTTTGAGCACCACGGCATCATAGGTGCGCGTGGATAGGCCAGAGGCGAGCGCGCCTGCTAATACTAAAATACCAGTAATCATAGTGATAGAGCTGGCGGCACGAATGGCGAGCAGAAGTTGACCGAGTAAATTATTGACCGCATCAAGGGCATCTTTAATGCGGATGGCGGTGACGGCTTTGTATTTGTCAGACACGGCGGCGAGCAAATTGTCTTCGTCGTTTTTATCCATCGTGACCGTGACTAAAAATGTGTGCGGTGCGCCTTTTAAGGTGCCGGGGGAAAACACCATGACGAAATTGATGTTGAGGGATTCCCAATTGACTTTTCGCAGGCTGGAAATTTGGGCGGTAACATTGCGACCCAGAATGTTAACGGTGACTTTGTCGCCGATTTTTAAGCCTGCACCTTTGGCAATTTCATCGACAAATGAAACCAATGGCGGGCCTGAATAGTTTTCATCCCACCATTTGCCCGAAACAAGGGTTGAGCCTGTGGGGATTTTTTTAGCGTAGGTAAGGCCGCGTTCACCGTGAAAGGCCCATTTGACTTCAGGGTCTATTTTAATGTCTTTTAACGGTGTGCCGTTGATGGTTTGAACGGAGCCGCGCAGCATGGGGGCTGAACCCGTTTTTGTGACACCCTTTTGGGCTTTAACGAAGGATTGGAACGCTTCAAGCTGATTGTTGCTGACATCAAGGAAGAAGAATGATGGGGCTTGTTTGGGCACGGCTGATTTTAGTTCATCGGTGACGTTTTTATCAACCAAAGCTAGAGTAACAAATAAAGTCAGGCCAAGGCCAAGGGCCAGAACGATGGAGGGTGTGGGCGCGCCCGGGCGATAAAGGTTTGCAATGGCAAGGCGAGATATGGCGCGTTTTGGTTTGGTAAAGCGTTTGGCAACCCACATAATGAGGCGTGCCAGGCCAATTAAAAAGACAAAAGAAGCGGTAACACCTGCCAAATATCCCAGTGTGATATAAGTGTTGGGGTAGGCATATAGGGCCAGAGCGATGATGGCGGCAATGGCGGCCAAGATAATGACAATGAAGGGCCATTGCGGCAGACGAAAAGTGTTGTCCAAACTGCCACGAAACAATTCAGATGCTGGGGTGTCTTTGGCATTGGCAAGGGGCCATAAGCTGAATGCCAATGTGACCAGGAAGCCAAAAGCTGCGGCAATGACCAGCGGGGCCAGATCAATATTTGGCTCAAGCGGGACGGGCAGCATGGTTTGTAAAAACGGCATGGCGATAAGGGGTAATCCCGCGCCAATGATTAAGCCGATGATGATGGCGAGAGTTGCGATTGCAAATATTTCTATGAGGTAGGTGGTTAGGATAATTGACGATGATGCGCCAATGCATTTGAGGGTGGCAATGTTCTTTTTATGACGATTCATAAAAGTGGAAACCGCATTGGCAACCCCTGCACCGCCAACCACAAGGGCGGTGAGGCCAGTTAAAGATAAAAAGAAAGTCAGGCGATTGATGAATTGTTCAGCGCCCGGTGCGGCTGCATCGCGAGTGCGAATACGCCAACCTGCCTGAGGGAATTTTTTATTGGCGGCTTTTTCAATGGCCGCGGGTTTTGCTTTTGAGTCGGCCAATTTAATGCGATGGCGCCAACGCACAAGGCTGCCCGGTTTTACAAGGCCTGTTGCTTGCAGGGCCTGATGTGAAATCAATAAGCGCGGGCCGATGATAAGACCATCTGCAATGCGGTCGGGTTCGCGTTTGATGGTGTCGTGAATGATGAAACGGGCCTTGCCCATTTTAACGATGGCACCCGGTTTGATTTTCAGCCGTGATAAAATAGAGCTTTCGGCAAAGGCACCCCAAATGCCGTCTTTTTGGCTAAGGCGTTGCTGAAATGGGCCTTTTGCATCTAATTCAAGTTTGCCAAACAAAGGATACCGATCACCAACCGCTTTAACTTCAACTAAGGCGCGTTTGCCTGTTTGGGAAATGGCAATGCCGCGCATGGTGGCGACAAGACTGGTGGTGCCTAAGGAATTTACGTATTCCAATTCGTCTTGTTTCAATTGTCGGTGAATAACAGAAAACTCCATATCACCACCGAGCAAGGGTTGACCCTGTTCATTCATGCCGCGTTCAATGGAGGAGGATAATGTGCCGATCAGGGCAATGGCGGCAACGCCAAGCACAAGGCAGGTGAGGAAAATCCAAAACCCCTGCAAGCCAGAGCGCAGTTCACGGCGGGCAAAAGTATAGCCAATTTTGAGGGTGTTGCTCATGATGATGCGTTCAGGTGGTTGATTTTACCATCGCGCACTTCGCAGACCATATCGCATTTTTTCGCCAGTGTCATGTCGTGGGTGACTAAAAATAACGTAGTGCCGGTTTCGCGCTGCATGTCGAACAGGAGATTGATAATATTATCGCCTGTCTCAGTGTCTAAATTACCTGTTGGTTCATCGGCAAGAATAATTTTTGCCCCTGCTGCAACGGCACGCGCTATTGCAACACGTTGTTGTTCACCGCCAGAAAGCTGGGCGGGGTAATGGGTGAGACGGTGGCTCAGTCCAACACGGGTTAAGGCTTGTTCGGCAACTTTTGCTGCACCTTTCTGGCCTTTAAATTCTAGCGGTACGGCAACATTTTCTAAAGCCGTCATGGCGGGGATGAGGTGGAAAGACTGAAAAATGATGCCAATATTATCGCGGCGAAACTCTGCCAGTTGGTTTTCGTTGAGTTTTGTCAGGTCATGGCCTGCAACATTTATTTGCCCTGAGTTGATGTTCTCCAATCCAGCTAGCACCATTAACAAAGTGGTTTTACCCGAACCTGAGGGGCCAACAATGCCAAGGGCTTTGCCTGCCTGGGCCTGTAAATTTATGCCGCGTAAAATTTCTACGGGGCCAGAAGATGCTTGCAGGGTGAGTTTTACGTCTTTGAGGGAAAGGATTGAGTCTGTCACAAATTATGGCTCTTGTTTTGGTCAAAAAGGATGCATAGGTTTGGTTCTATGATTTTATTTAAACGTTATAACGGTAAAGCGATGAAATTCCGTCTAAATTTTTTGCAACCTTTGGCTGTCATGGTTTTAATCTCATTGGGCGTTTTGGTTGGTAATGCTGATAACGCTGTGGCCAAACAAATCTCAATTGTGGCTTTTGGGGATAGTTTGACGGCAGGTTTGGGTGTGGAACAACAAAATGCCTATCCGGCAAAGTTGCAAGTGGCGTTAAAAGCCAAGGGTTATGATGTGGTGATTGTGAATGCAGGTGTGTCTGGTGATACCTCGCGCGGTGGTTTGGCGCGACTTGATTGGGCCGTTGGTGATGGCGTTGATATTGTGATTGTTGAACTTGGCGCCAATGATGCCTTGCGCGGTATTGAACCGAGTGAGACGCGAAAATCAATGACGCAAATTATTGATAAATTGCTGGCTAAAAATAAAAAAATCTTACTTGCCGGGATGATAGCGCCGCCTAATCTGGGTAAAGAATATGGTAGAGAATTTGTGCAGATTTATAAAGATTTGAGCAAACGGGACGGGGTGGTGTTTTATCCGTTTTTCTTAAAAGCTGTGGCTGATAAACCCAATTTGGTTCAGTTGGATGGTCTGCACCCAAAAGCTGCCGGCTATGACCTGATTGTTAAAGATCTGTTGCCGATTATTGAGCCGATGTTGAAGTGATGTGATCGGCAATGCCAGAGCAGGCATCTTCTAATAAGGCTAAAACCTGCATAAAACCACCTTCGGCACCATAATAAGGGTCGGGCACATCTTCACCGCGCGCAATTGAAGAATAATCA
>JALWJW010000050.1:0-2645 GCA_026996935.1 Hyphomicrobiales bacterium | reverse complement strand
GGGCTGCCTGTGTGCCAATCACCGGTACCAGCCGAATCAATGTCAATGCCAGAGATGTTTCGGGCAGCCAATTCAGCTTCTAAAACGCCCTGTGCCATGGCAGAGCGGCAAATATTTCCGAGGCAAACAAATAAAACTTTTTTCATGGGTCTATGCTATCATATGATTGGAATTTTAGGAAATTGATCTTTTGTCGCTTAAATTATGGCGCTGGTAATGGTGAAAAAGGCTTAACCGGACTGTATTTCGTGAAACCTTACACATGTTTAATTAACTCTATGGCCCGTTTAACTTGAAAAACACGTAAAAGTTACCCATATTCGGGACAATATTAAATTTTGACTGTTACCAATTTAACGAATGAGGGAATATTAATGGATAATTACAGAATAAGAAATGGCACAGCAACCCAAGGGCGTAGTGCTGTGCAAATTGATGAAGGCCTGCGCTCTTATATGCTCAAGGTCTATAATTACATGGGGCTAGGTGTTGCGATGACCGCAATTCTTACGCTTTATGTTGCAAGTAATCCTGCTTTAATGGCAACCATCGCACTTGGACCAATGAAATGGGTTCTTTTTGCCGGTGTGCTTGGCCTTGGCTGGTTTGCACCACGGTTGATTATGGGTGGTAACACCATGGTCGCGCATGCCGCATATTGGGGCTATGCCGCGATGTGGGGTCTGCTGATTTCACCAATGATTGCTCGTTACATGGGCATTGATGGCGGTAAGCTTATTGTTCAGGCGCTGGCGATTACATCATTGACATTTGGGTCTGCCAGTTTGTTTGGTTATGTTACAAAACGCGACATGACAGGCCTTGGCGGTTTCTTCATGATGGCATCTATTGGCATCATTGTTGCCATGCTGTTAAATGTCTTTGTTTTCCAAAGCGGACTGTTTAGCTTGATTACATCTATTGGTGTGGTGTTGTTGTTTTCTGGCATGACAGCTTATGAAACACAAATCATCAAAAATATGTATTCACAGCATGATGGCAATCAGGTTTCTCAAGGCAAAGCAATCTTTGGTGCATTTATGCTTTATGGTAGCTTTGTTACAATGTTCATTCACATCTTGAACATTCTTGGCTTCCTCAACAGCGACTAATTTGTTTGCTATAAGATATGAAAACCCCGATCCTGTATCGGGGTTTTTTATTGCCTTGAATCTGATCAACAGATTAAACGATGGATAGTTTTGGCTTTTTAGTAAAGACCTTTAGGACTTGAGCAAGGTCGTGGCCGCGTTTGAGGATGCGGCCTGTTTGATCAATGACGCTGTATATACCTTGCTTTTTTGATAATTTAGGGTCTTTGATTATGCAATAAATCGGACATTCTGAGGTGTGTCTGAAAATGGAGAATGTTGCTTTTTGTTTGCCATAGCCTATGGCGTAATCTCGCCAGTCACCTGCGGCAACGTGATGGCCATATGTGTTGAGAATAATATTCAGCTCGTTTTTTTGAAAGGCAATGATCGGGTTGGGGGTTGGGCGCTGTTTTGGGTGAGGTGTTTTTTTGCGAGAAGGTTTGTGTTCGGCCCGCAAAGGAATTATCGTATCCATGTCACTCAATGGTTGGCTCCATATATTGTTTATTTGTAGATTAAATGATGGCCGAATTTGCGCTAAGTTGCAAGTTTACGTAGGTAGAAAAACTTGACGTTGAACAGTTGATTTACATCATATTACCGCGAAATCGCCCTTATATTGCCCTAATTGGCCTTGCTCGTGCCAAAAGGTAATTGCAAATTTTCCATGTTGCCTCAAGGCCCGACCCGATCTTTTATTATACTGGCTTTTCGAAACCCCAGCCCCCCAGCCCCTTCGAAGGTCACTTTAAAAGAACAATGAGTCGGGCCTTTTCTTTTTTTGTATTCGCTATCGTTTAAAATGTATAAAAGCGCTTGAACACTTCGCTGTCATATCCAATATATGCGGCAAAGTTAGATATTCTATGAGGCGATAAAAATGGCAACTAAATCTAAATCTTCGAAATCAAAACCAGAGTCCCGTGAGTTTCAGGCGGAAGTTTCCAAACTTCTGCAAATGATGGTGCATTCGGTTTATTCTGAACGTGAGATATTTTTACGCGAACTTATTTCTAATGGGGCCGATGCTTGTGACAAGCTGCGCTATGAAGCAATTCAAAACCCAGATCTGATGGGCAAAGATAGCGAGCTTGGTATTGCTATCGGTATCAATAAAGAAGCCAAAACCCTAACTGTGGGTGATAATGGCATTGGCATGAGTCATGATGAGTTGGTTGACAATCTTGGTACGATTGCGCGTTCTGGTACGCAGGCTTTTATGGAAAAAGCAAAAACCGATGATGATAATGTCAATCTGATTGGCCAATTCGGTATTGGGTTTTATTCAGCCTTTATGGTGGCGGAAAATGTTGAAGTTGTTTCTCATCGTGCCGGTGAAGATAAAACCTGGAAATGGGTTTCAGATGGCACCGGGTCTTATACGATTGAGGAAGCAACGGGCGATGATGCGCGTTCGCGTGGTACCGAGATTACGCTCAAGCTGCGTGAGGATGCTTTGGAGTTTTTAGAAGAAGCGCGTATCGAGCAAATCGTTACGACCTATTCAGATCATATTACTTATCCAATTGCCCTGGATGGGGAAGAACCTCG
>JALWJW010000049.1 GCA_026996935.1 Hyphomicrobiales bacterium | reverse complement strand
GCAATAAGTCTTGGCAACAAGATATGTATAGATCGCATTGAGTCTTGCGACTATATGAATTCTACAGGGAGGCTCCCTAAAGCCGCTGGTTCGCCCAGCGGCTTTTTGTTTGCTCAAACAAAGGTTTACGAGTTTTTAAGTAAAAAAAGCATAAGAAACTGTTTCTATGTCGCTCATCATTAACCTGCTATTTACTACAATTGTGTGATTCTGTTCCCATGAAAACATCATTGTGATGTTGCGGGCTTGGGGAATGAGAGTTTGTACGAAACACTTTTATTATCGGTTTTTCCATTATTGATAATGGTTGCAGGTGTGAGTGATTTTTTCACGCTTAAGATACCGAATTGGTTGAATTTTATTATCGCCGTATCCGTGATTCCATTTGTAATCATGGCAGATATGCCCATGGAGGTTTTTGCCTGGCATGTCGTGGCAGCTATCTTAACTTTTATTGTTGCTTATATCATGTTCGCCTTTGGCATCTTTGGTGGTGGTGATGCCAAAATGGTTGCCGCATGTGCCTTATGGATAGGTTGGGATGCGATGTTTAATTTCTCGGTATACATCGTCATTGCAGGCGGCTTGTTAGGCTTGGCTCTAACTGTCTGGAAATGGCTCGCGGCAAAAAAGGACGACGCAGGCTTTGCCTGGGCGCAGGGTTTTTTATCAGAAAAGAAATTACAACTACCTTACGGAATCGCGATTGCGGCATCAGGGGTCATTGTTTTCCCCGCAACCTGGTGGATGCAACACCTTTCTTAAGCTGGTGGAGACCAGTGGAAAAAATGAATTTAAAATTTTGTATTTGGTTAACCATAATTTGACGTTTGCAAATACATAATGGGATTTAAGAAGTTTAGCGCCCCGTCGCTTAAAGTAAGTCAGGAAACAAAATGAGTAAAAGTAGGTTTATATATCTTGGTGTTGCACTTGGTGCGGCAGGGTTGGCAGCGTTTCTTGTCAAAGGGTTGATAAAGCCTCAAAAAGTTCAGGCCCCTCAGCAGATTGTTAAAGTGCAAAAAACTGAAATGGCCCAGGTTCTGGTTGTCAAAAAAGCATTGTCACAAGGTGAGGTTATTACCCGTGAGGCAATTGGCTGGCAAAAATGGCCAAAGAACTCTGTGTTTGACGGCATGGTCACCAAAGCAAAAAAACCTAATGCGCGCAAAGAGTTTATCAATGCCCGCGCACGTATTCCTTTGTTTAAAGGGGATCCTGTAAATGCAAAGAAACTGGTTCAACCAGGCTCTAATGGTTTCATGGCAGCAATTTTACCCAAAGGGCGGCGCGCCATTTCAGTACGCATTTCTGCGGCAACAGGGGCTGGTGGATTTATCCTTCCCAACGACCGGGTTGATGTGTTGGTCACACGTAAGCAGACTTTTGAAGGTTCAGGTGAAGCGCAAACAATTTCAGAACTTGTTCTGGGCAATGTGAAAGTTCTCGCTGTTGACCAGACTTTTAGACAAAACAAAGATGGCGAACAGGTTGTAGTGGGTAAAACGGCAACCTTGGAGCTGGAGCCAAAACAAGCTGAAGTTTTGGCAAAGGTGGAAACAACCGGCCAACTCACATTGGTTTTGCGTTCTCTGGCAGATTTGGGCACGAAAAAAATGGGGGACGATGGCCCAACCTTGGCGCCTCAATATGCAAAAGGTGGCAGCGGCAACGAAGTGAAGGTTTATCGCTACGGCATTAAAACCCTTTCAGCTTCGTCAAAATAGAAAACCAGTTCGATGACTTTATTAAAAAACAAATCTTTTCAAACCAACGTAATGGGCAAGAGTATGACAAATTTAATCGCAAAAACTAAATGGGTGTTCTCAATCCTTGTCGTTTCTTTGCTTGTATTGCTGCAACAGACAACAGGCGCGACAGCAGGCCAGAATCAAGGCGGGCAGTTCGTTCGTATCGGTCTTAATAAATCGATTGTTGTACGTTTGCCAGCCAATGCCCAGGACGTTTTGATTGGTAATCCTGAAATTGTCGAGGCCGTGGTTCGCACCCAGCGCACAGCATATTTATTTGCTAAAAAACCAGGTCAGACCAATGCGTTTTTCTTTGACAAAAATGGCCGCCAGATTTTGAATCTCGACATTGAAGTGGCACGCGATATGAAAGCGCTGCAAAAACTTCTTCAACGAGTTATTCCCGGCAATACAATCACGGTTGAAACTGTTGGTGAGAATATTGTTCTCGGCGGTGTTGCAAAGTCTCCAGCCCAGGCAAAATTGGCCTTTGACCTTGCTGCAAAATATACCGATGACCCCAAAAAAGTGCTCTCAACAATTTCTGTGGCTGGCAAAGAGCAGGTGATGCTCAAAGTAAAAGTTGCTGAAATGCAACGTGAGGTTCTCAAACAATTCGGGGTTGATGCAAGTGCTGTTGAATCAATTGGTAACGCAACATTGCGGTTGTTCTCGTCCAATCCCTTCTCGGTTGCCGGAACCACCTTGTCTAACTCAAGCTTTGGTATCGGAAATGCCGCCAACACAACAGGCGCCGTTTTGCGAGCAATGGAAAAAGACGGGTATATCAAAACTTTGGCCGAACCTAATCTGACAGCTATTTCAGGTGAATCTGCAAAGTTTCTTGCTGGTGGCGAATTCCCGATTGCAACTTCACAATCAGGCGGTGAAACAACTATTGAATATAAGCCTTTCGGTATTGCCGTTGGCTTTACCCCGGTGGTGATGTCTCACGGTCGTATCAGCCTGAAATTAAACACCGAAGTTAGTGATATTTCTCCTGAAAACTCAATCACAGTCGGCACTCTTTCAGTTCCTGCATTTGAAGTACGCCGGGCTGAAACAACAGTTGAATTACCAAGCGGTGGTTCACTTGCTATGGCCGGATTGATTAAAGAGAAAACCAAACAGGCCATTAACGGTATCCCTGGTGCCAAAAACCTGCCAATTCTGGGGGCTTTATTCCGTAGTCGCGATTATTCAAGTCAACGTTCTGAACTGGTTATTATTGTGACCCCGTATATCGTCAATCCGGTAAGTGAACGTCAATTGGTAACCCCTATCGATAAAGCGGTTGTGGCAACAGACACACAAACAATTCTATTCGGTCGCCTGAACCGTGTGTTTGGCTCTCGCTCTGGCACAAATAAAGGCGTCTACCACGGCAATGTCGGTTTCATTGTTGAGTAATGACAGGTTTAAAGGAAACTAAGTCAATGAGTAAAGTAAGTATGATTACAGTTAAGGTTCTTAAAACCACCCCTGTCCTGGCACTTGTCGTTTTAGGTGCTTGTAGCTCCTCTGATTGGGAAGGTGGAAAAGATGATTTTTATGTTCCAACATCTGTGAGCGAACGCTATCCGATTGAAGTTGTTAAAGGCACAGTAAAAGTCAATGTCCCTACCACATCATCGCGGATGAGCCTGGCGCAAAAAGATGCGATTACAAGATTTGCCCAACAGGCCCGCAATTCAGGCACAAGCAGTGTCTCAATTATGCGCCCTGGTGGCAGCATTAATGCAGATTCAATTGCCGGGCAAGTGACACAAATTTTAACCGAACAAGGCTTATCTGCCTCCCAGCTTCGTCACAGCACCTATGCTGGTGGACGCGGTGGCCCGGTTTCTCTGGCATTTGTTCGCAAGTTTGCCAAAACCAAAAAATGCGGAAACTGGACAGATAAATACACCCGTACAGGACAAAATTTACCGCACGCTGATTTTGGCTGTAGCTATCAGCACAACATTGCCGCTCAGGTTGCAAATCCCAAAGACTTTGTCTCACCACGTACTATGGACCCATCAGATCCAATGCGCCGTGAACGGGTATTTGATGATTACCGCAAACCTAAGAGTCCAACGACACCGGCCGATGCAAACTCAACTGTGTCAACAACCAGTGCCGGTAAGTCATAACGTCGTAAAACAAGCATAGCGACGTAAGAAGATAATTGCGTCAATTCAAACGCAAAGAAAGTAACGAGAAAAAAGATGAACCAAACAGCCCCAATGCCCGCTCAAGCAGCCCCGGAATCTGCCGCCTCTGTTGTCGCGCTGATTCCACGGATTAACATTCACGCATTTTGTGAAGAGCAAAGCACCGCAGCCTCGATACAGGCAGGTGGCAGTGACCGACGCATGTCCAAGGCTCATCTTGATGTGCATCTGGGTGGAATTTTGGCTGCTATTCAGGTTTATCAGCAGCAGCAAACACCTGATGTGTTGATCATCGAAACGAAAAAATCACGTGATGAAGTTATGTCAGAGCTGGGGCATCTGGCACAAGTTTGCGAGCCGACAACAAAAGTAATCGTTATTGGTCAGATCAATGATGTGATCCTTTATCGTGATCTTATTAAGGCTGGTATCAGCGAATATATGGTGGCACCAATCAATGAAATTCAGTTGATTGAGCTTATTGCCGGTCTGTTTGATGATCCAGAGGCAGAGCCGGTTGGACGGGTGATGGCATTTGTTGGCGCAAAAGGTGGTGTCGGTTCCAGTACGATTGCTCATAATGTTGGCTGGTATATCGCCAATAAGTTAGCCTCAGACACTGTTATTGCCGATCTTGATATGGCTTACGGCACCACGGGGCTGGATTTTAATAGTGATGGTATTCAAGGTATTGCTGAAGCTCTTGGTGCCCCTGATCGCATCGATCAGGTTCTTATTGATCGTTTATTGACCAAGTGCACAGATAAGTTGAGTTTATTATTGTCACCTGGAAGTATTGATCGCGAAGTAAAAGTTGAAAAAGATGCTTTAGAAACAGTTTTAGAAGTTGTGCGCAAGAGCGTGCCTTATGTGGTGGTTGATGTGCCAAACATCTGGGCACCCTGGTCAAAACATACTTTGGCCCATGCCGATGATATTGTTATCGTCTCGACACCAGAGCTTGCCAGCTTGCGAAATACCAAAAACCTGATTGATCATTTAAAAACAGTTCGCAAAAATGATCAGGCACCAATTCTGGTTCTTAATCAGGTCGGACTGCCAAAACGTCCAGAAGTACCACCTGCTGAATTTGGTAAAGCTGTTGGTGTAACGCCCAGCTATATTATTCCTCACGATGCGCAAACATTTGGTACTGCAAGTTCGAATGGCCAGATGGTTTTTGAAGTGTCTGCAAAAGCAGAAGGTTCACAGCAATTGGTTGCTTTATCTGAAAAGCTAACGGGAAGAGAGCCTCAGAAAGTTGCATCTAAAATAAAGATGCCAGCAATCTTGGATAAACTTAAAGGTTTGAGGAAAAAATAGATGTTTGGAAAAAGGGGAGATAAATCTGCTGCGCCAGGACAAGGGTTGCAGCCACCAGCCGAGCCAAGCAGCTTACCCGATGTTGCTGCACCGGTTCCCGGCGATGATCCGTTCGGTGCACCTGTTGCCGGCGGCTTGGATCCGGCTGCTGCTGCAATTCCAGACCTTGGAATGGAGCCGGCCGCACCGCCGCAAATGGAGGTGCCTCCAGTGCCCGAACCTGCCCAGCATATCGCGGTTCAGCAGGAGATTAAACCAGCGCAAGCCCAAAGCGCAAAATCAGATGATTATTACGACATTAAAACGACGATTTTTAATGCGCTGATCGACGCGATTGATCTGACGCAATTAGGTCAGTTGGATGGTGATAGTGCACGTGATGAAATTCGTGATATCGTGAATGAAATCATCACCCTTAAAGAAGTTGCAATGTCAATTGCCGAGCAGGAAGATTTGCTTGAAGACATTTGTAATGATGTATTGGGTTATGGTCCGCTTGAGCCTTTACTGGCTCGCGATGATATCGCTGATATTATGGTTAATGGTGCAGACCTGACCTTTATCGAGGCTGATGGTAAAATGGAGCAAACAGGGGTGCGTTTTCGCGATAACGCCCAATTGCTTAACATTGCTCAACGAATTGTGAGTCAGATTGGCCGTCGGGTTGATGAAGCCAGCCCGATATGTGATGCGCGCCTGCCCGATGGTTCTCGTGTGAACGTGATCGTTCCACCACTTGCGATTGATGGTCCAGCCATCACCATTCGTAAATTTAAGAAAGACCGTTTACAGCTAAAAGATCTGGTGAATTTTGGGTCCATTACTCCGGAAGGGGCTACAATTCTGGCTATTATTGGTCGTGTACGCTGTAATGTGCTGATCTCTGGTGGTACTGGTTCTGGTAAGACCACGTTGCTCAATACTTTAACGGCTTTCGTTGATGAAGACGAGCGTGTGATTACCTGCGAAGATGCCGCCGAACTTCAATTGCAGCAACCTCACGTGGTTCGTCTGGAAACACGTCCACCCAACCTTGAAGGTGAAGGTGAGATTACCATGCGTGATCTGGTGAAAAACTGTCTGCGTATGCGCCCTGAACGTATTATCGTGGGTGAGGTTCGTGGACCGGAAGCCTTTGACTTGCTGCAAGCCATGAACACCGGTCACGATGGCTCAATGGGCACACTTCACGCCAATAGCCCGCGTGAAGCATTGTCCCGCTTGGAATCAATGATCACTATGGGCGGTTTTGCACTTCCCTCTAAAACCATTAAGGAAATGGTTGTAGGTTCAATAGATATTATTGTTCAGGCAACTCGTTTGCGTGATGGTTCGCGTCGGATCACCCATATTACCGAGGTGATTGGGATGGAAGGTGATGTGATTATTACGCAGGACTTGTTTATTTACGACATCGTCGGTGAAGACAAAGACGGTAAAATCATTGGCCGTCATCGCTCTACAGGTATTGCCCGCCCTCATTTCTGGGATCGTGCGCGTTACTACAATGAAGAAGCGCGTTTGGCTGAAGCCCTGGAAGCGGCAGAAGTTCGGACAGACGATGATGAGTTTTAAGCTTTAAAACGGCCTTATTACTGGTTGTCATGTTAAAATTAAAATAAAACGGTATTGCAAATGGAATTCTCACCTCTCCTGATTCAAATTTCCCTGATGGCCCTTGTTTTTTTGGCCGTTGGTGGTGTCGCCGTTGCCATTTTTATGCCCCAGATTTCTGGTGAAGCAGATTTGTCAAAACGTGTTGCTCAAATTGCTGATAAGGGAGCCTCCAGTAAAGGTGGTTTTGTAAGTAAGCTGCGTGAAGGCAAACAGGAAAAACGTCGCAATCAAATTCAGGATTCCCTGGCAAAATTTGAAGCTGTTCAGGAAAAAAAGAAAAAGAAAATGAATTTGCGGACCATGATCAAACAGGCTGGTCTGGATATGCCTGTTCGTGTGTTCTGGTTGTTTTCAATTGGTGCCGGTGTTGTTGCTGCTCTTGGCTTGCTTTTGTGGGGTATGCCTAACTTTGTTTGTATTGGTGGTGGTCTGGCCATGGGGCTTGGCTTCCCGCGCTGGTTCCTGAAATATATGATCAATCGCCGTTTAGAACGCTTTTTACATGTTTTTGCCGATGCAATTGATGTCATGGTGCGCGGCCTTAAAGCTGGTTTGCCCGTAAACGAAGCGATGAAAGTGATCGCCACTGAAATGGAAGCCCCGGTTGGTCCCGAATTTTCTGAAGTTGTACAGGGCCAACGTGTTGGCATCCCAATCGACCAGGGTGTTGAGCGGATGCTTGAGCGTGTGCCTTTACCGGAAGTGAATTTTTTATCCATTGT
>JALWJW010000048.1 GCA_026996935.1 Hyphomicrobiales bacterium | reverse complement strand
TTGGGGAAGGGGTTGCCTAAGGCTTGTGGATTGCGGCAGGCGCTTAAAATTGCTGACGCGCAGGGGCGGTTGCCATTTGTGGTGGATGCAACGGCGGGGTTGGGGCGTGATGGTTTTTTGTTGGCTAGCCTTGGTGCCGAAGTGGTGATGATTGAGCGCTCGGGGCAGATGTTTGAGTTGTTGAGGCAGGCCATGGCGCGGGCGGGCGACATTGAGCAATCATCGCCCGAAGTTGTGGAGATTATGGCACGGATGCGTTTGGTGCACGGTGATGCAAAAGATGTGTTGCCGCAAATTTCACGTGATCGCGCGCCTGATGTGGTGCTGGTGGATCCGATGCACCCGCCGCGCAAAACTAAGGCTTTAGTAAAAAAAGAAATGCGATTGATCCGCGAGATTGTTGGGCCAGATGAAGACTCGTTTGAGTTGATGCAAATGGCGCTGAAATGCGCGCGCAATCGTGTGGTGCTTAAATGGCCGCAAAAAGCTGACCCCATGCCAAACCTGCGCGCGCCGTCTCACCAGATTTTAGGTAAGTCAACGCGCTATGATGTTTTTATGGTGACCTGAACTCTGGCTGGTCTGTTGTTACGACATTAAAGCGCGGCGTTTGGCGTTGTATTCTGGTTCGTCAATTTCACCAGCGGCAAAGCGTTGTTGCAAGATGTCCAGCGCATCGGTTTGTGAGGGGTCGTTGTTGGCGCTGCCACCGATCCAACGAACCAGAGCGACGATGAAAAAGATAAACAGAGCAAAAAAGCCGATCATTAGTAGTGGGCCGAAAATCATACCGCCCCAACCGAAAAAGCTATCCATCATGCCATTGGCCATCATGCCGTCACCCGTATTTGCGTTCATCATTTTGTAAACTCCTTGAGTTGTGTCATGAGTCTAATATGGGGATTCTAGTTGCTGGAAGGTCAAGGCTTATATGGCTGTGATGTTGAAATCAGATAAAGACGATGTACTACTGTGCCTGTTTTTTAGGGGCGTGTTGGTCCATGAAGCTGTCGAAGGCGGCAAAGAATTGTTCGCGCAGGTCATCGCGCTCGAGCAAGAGTTCATGATAGGCGTTTTCAACCGTGACAACGGGGGTGCCGGCAACATTGCGAGAAAAGGCATGGATTTTTTCGTTTGAGACTACTTTTTCATCACCCGCCGCGACAAATAACACAGGCACGCGCAAAGCATCGCTGCCTTTTAGTTTGGCAAGCTTTTTGTGGGAATCCAGTGAGGCTGCCAACCAGCTTATGGTCGGGCCACCGACATTTAGATCGGGGTTTTGTCGAATGATTTCAACTTGCTGTTCATAGCGCTCGCGATCGTGGGTGAGGACGTTGTCTTCAAATTTACGGCTTAAAAAGTCTCCAGGTAATGACAAGCGGCCCAGACCAATGGCTTTGAAGAATTTAATAAGGGGGCGGCTGACTGAAACGGGCATTTTGGTTTCTGAAAAGCCAAGGAAAGGCGTTGCCATAACGGCGGCTTCAAACCATGTGCTTTTGGTGAGTGATCGCAATAATACGTTGGCACCCATGGAATGGGCCAAACCGAAATAGGGCGGCGGGCAGTCAGGCAAGACCACCTGGCGCATAAAGGCTTCAAGGTCCATATCATATTGTTCATAGCTTTTGATGTGACCTTTAAGCCGGTTTTTCAGCAATCGATCTGACAGGCCCTGGCCGCGCCAATCCAATGTGGCAACGGAAAAACCACGGGCGCGCAAATCCTCAATGACTTCAAAGTCGCGCTCGATATAGGCGCGGCGGCCCTGAAACAGGCAAATAGTGCCGCGGGTGCCTGCGGTGTCACAACAAGTGGCATAACGCAAATTGGTGCCGTCTTTGGTTTTTATCATTCCTGTGCGCAACCCATTTTGCAAGGTTGGCGGCACAGGGCATTTGGTGACTGGTGCCTGCGTCATGGATGTCTCAAATTATAATTTGTGCCTGTCGCGTTGAATTGAATTCACTTTGCTGGCATGAACGGCCTTGTTTCTCAAGGCCTGCCTCATATCAGCAAGTGAATGCTTGAATCTATTTAAACGCGACACGCACTAAGCGTCAAAAAACGCGTCCCTCGGCCACGTTTATAGCAGCTAAGGGCGTGTGTTCAAGTGGGCAAGCGTGCTTAGGTAAGTTTACGTTGGTCAAATTTAGGTTATTTTTGACGCAGGACTTTTTTTAATTCACCACTGAGCGCTGATAAGGTGATCTTGAAAGGTTTACCGTCGCGCTTGGCGTTGAAGTCATAATCTTTGCCTTTGCAGGTGATTTCTTTTACGTCTGAAAAACCGTAATCAATAATAATATCGCGGGCTTTTTTGCAACTGATCTGGTTGGTCGCTGGTTTTGAAGTCTCTATTATGATTGGCGTGGGCGCGATGGGTTTTGCCGCTGCCGGTATTTTTGGTATTGGTATTTTTGCAGGCTCCAAAGATGCCACTTTTTTGATTTTTACAGGTTTGGCTTCAGTAGTTTTGACTTCTGGTTCGTCGACTGTTTTAGATTGAACCTTTTGTGCCGCTTTGGCCTGTTGTTCTGCTTTGTTGCGTTCTCTGATCTTACGCAAAGTTTCTGCAAAGGTTGTGTATTTGATTTTCTTTTGCGGTTTTGGCGCCACAGTCTTTGGCGTTTCTGCTTTTTTGATCGCAGGTTTTTCTGCTGCCGGTTTTCTTTGAACTGTTGGTGTGATTGCGGGCGTGATTGCCGGGGTTGTTGGCTTTTGAATTTTTACAGGTGTTGAGGAAGACG
This sequence comes from Hyphomicrobiales bacterium, assembly GCA_026996935.1. Classification (GTDB taxonomy): domain Bacteria; phylum Pseudomonadota; class Alphaproteobacteria; order Rhizobiales; family Aestuariivirgaceae; genus JALWJW01. The sequence continues at coordinate 4,842 of JALWJW010000048.1, read as the reverse complement.
GATTAGGTAGAGTTTCAATTTCTATCTTTGGTAAAGTGGCAACTTTTGTAGTTTTGGTTTCAGATTGTCCAGAAAGGCTTTTGGGAGCTGTTGCGGTTTTTATTATTTTTTCAGCCGGAGCGTATTTGCCAGGTGCATTATTAAGTGGTGCCTTTTTGGGTGTTGCTTGTGCAATCAGGTGGTAAGGTTTTTCGCGTGGAATGGGCACGTAAACCAATTTAACCCGTTTGCGTGTTTTGCGAGGTTGGTTGTATGAGCGATAGGGCTGGGCGCTGCGAGGTATAATCGGGTTGCCATAATAATCATAACGCGGCACAAAAACCCGGCGTCTTTCCTGGCGGCGTACATCATATAAGCGTTGGCGTGCGGCGCGAGCACGGGCTCTTTTCTTGGCCCGATTTTCACGGCGAATTTGACGGCGTATGCTGCGAATGCGTTGTTCTTCCACACCAAACATTTCATTGTTTCGACGGGCATTTTCGTCAATTCGATAGATTTTGTTATCTGGTCCGTATTGATAAACATATTGCGCAACCTGCATATAAGAGGCTGCTGAGGCATTTATTGTGCCTGCAATAACAGTTACCATTGCTGTTGAAGAAACGAGGGTGAATACCCTTAATAGTGTTTTGCTGTAGCCCACTTGGTTGCCCACTTTATGGTCTCCTGATTTTAAAGCTGCCCGCTCCAAGATAAAAGGTTACTATGAAAATTAGGCAAATTGTGGGCATTAGAATAGAATGGATTTTTTGAAAAAAAATGAAAAAAAGTCCTTGAAGCATGGAAAAACGCTTCCTATCTATGTTTTGTGAGACGCCGATAATGGGTTTCACGCATACGAAGACTAATTGTCTGGCCATAATGGCAGACAAAAATTTGCACATTGCTTAAAGGAGAATGATTGCTATGTTTGATTTAACACCACTATACCGTTCAACAGTAGGTTTTGACCGTCTTGCCGAGATGTTGGGTGAGGCCAATGAGTTTGATACCCCTGCGTATCCTCCCTATAATATTGAACGTCTTTCCGATGATGATTATCGCATTACCATGGCCGTAGCTGGTTTTGGCAAGGATGATCTTGAAATCGAAGTAAAAGAAAATGCTTTGCGTATTTCTGGTTCGCAAGAAACCGTTCTGGATGAAGATAAAGAATTCCTTCATCGCGGTATTGCAGCGCGCAATTTTGAACGCCAATTCCAATTGGCTGACCACATGAAAGTTGTTGGCGCTGAAATGGAAAACGGCTTGCTTCATGTCACATTAAAACGTGAAATCCCTGAAGCGATGAAGCCTCGCACGATCACGATTAATACGCCTAAAAAGCAAAAAGTCATTGAGAACAAAAAAGCAGCTTAACATTTAGCTGCCCAAAAAGTTCCTCTGCATTTAGCCCGGCTATACCGATTGCGTATGGTCGGGCTTTATTTTTGTGATAATCAGGGCTATGTAGTGGCAAATTTTTTAGGAGAATTTCAGCGATGGCTGATGATAAAGTAAATGAAAAAGCGGTGCAGTTCTGGGATTGGTTTGGCCAGCACCAGCAGATTCTCGTTGATGAATTTAACGATGTGAATGTTGATTTGAGCGATGATGAGGACGGTGTTGCCCAGCAGACATTTTCACGGGTTGAAAAAGTGCTCGATGAAATGATGGTGCATTTGCATAAATATGATCAACGCCTGTTTCCCTATTGCGGGTTTTCGCCAGAAGGTGAAATTGAGCTGATTGTTACGGCAGAAGGCAATGTTGAAGCTTTTGAAAGCGCCTATGAATTGATTGATGAAGCGCCTGATTATGAGGGTTGGAAAATTATGGCCTTAAAGCCGCGCGCCGTTGGTTTGGCCGATGATTTTGAAATTCGCACGCAAGAAGGTGAAGTTGTCCCGGGGTCTATTCAATATTCTATCATCAAGATGGAGCAGGAAACGATTTTGCTCTTGGTGATGGAAAGTGATGAAGACGAGATTGCAGAAGAAGATGCCTATATGGGGGTTAATCTGGTTGAAGCATTGCTTGGTGAGCAAGATTTAGCAACGGGATTTGATGCCATCGATATTGTGACTACCGCGCGCTATGAGCAGCTTGACCAGCAATGGCCGCTGGCTGATTTATCCAGCCTGACGCGTGAGTTTGATCGCAGGCGCTTGCATTAGGCGTTTGCTTTCGAGCGTTGAAATTTCTGGGTTACTCTGCGGCGATTGCGGCTGCTGGTGTCATCTCATTGAGGAATTTTGTAAATACACTGGTCAGTTGACCTTGCAATTGTTCAAAGTCTTTTGATCGCGTGAGATTTTTCTCATCCATATAAAGGCCGCGATTTATTTCTACTTGTATGACGTGCCAGGCGCGGTCTGGGCGACCATAATGGGCGGTGATATAGCCACCAGCATAAGGGCGGTTACGGGTGACGTTTAAGCCGGCCTGAATGAACAGATTTTCTAAATGATCGACATAGGGCTGGTCGCATGAGGCGCCAAAGCGATCTCCCAAAATAATATCGGGTCGCATTTTTTGACGTGAGAAAAAGCCACCGATGCTTGAGGGCATGGAGTGGCAATCAATCAGCAATACTTGACCAAACTGTTTGCCGGTTTTTTCTAATACCTGCTCAAGGGCGGCGTGATAGGGAAAATAATAATGTTCAATGCGTGCTTTTGCTTGTTCAAAGGTTAGTTTTTTGCGGTAAATATCTTGCCGCTCGCTGACCTTTCGCGCAATGGTGCCAAGGCCGCCGGCAATGCGGATTGAATTGGTTGTGACAAAACCGGGCAATTTATCGCTGAACATTTTGGGGTCAAGTTCCCACGGTTCGCGGTTGACATCTAAAAAGGCGCGAGGAAAATTGGCCTTTAATAAGGGGCAACCAAGGGTGGGCATGGCGGCGAATAATTTATCGACCAAAAAGTCTTCAGAGCTGCGTAACGATTTTTTATTCAGCTTTGAGGCGGCGATAAATTCGCGCGGGTAATGGCGGCCTGAATGGGGGGAGTTAAACACCACAGGAAAAATCTGTTGATGAGGGGATAAAACCTCAAAGTCTGCTATATTTCTGTCGCCGTTTTGCATAATTGTATTGTTCACACATTGGCAGAAAAAACCAGTCTTGCCGTGTGATTATTGAACAGATAATAAGTTAATCTTTACAGTTTGGGGTTATTATCGCTAGTTTGTGATGAGAGTTTTGGGTCGGAAACATGGTTTTTCGGATTTTGAGGGATAGATGGTAAAAATTTTATTGGCTGAAGATGATGGCGATATGCGCCGCTTTTTGGAACGGGCGCTGGAAAAGGCTGGCCATGAAGTGATTTCCTATGAAGAAGGGGCCAGTGCATTTGAGGCATTAAAATCAACCTCCGTTGATTTGTTGCTGACCGATATTGTAATGCCTGAAATGGATGGCATTGAGCTGGCACGGCGTGCCTCTGAACTTGACCCTCGGATGAAAGTAATGTTCATCACCGGTTTTGCCGCCGTGGCGCTGCATCCAGATTCCCAGGCCCCACAAGATGCCAAGGTTTTGTCCAAGCCATTTCATTTAAAAGACCTTGTGGCCGAAGTTGAAAAAATGATGGCGGCTTGATTATTTCTGATTTTTTAAGGTTTCAAGACTTGCGAACACCAGCGGTTCGCGATATACACCCTCACGACTTTCGCGAAGGGCGATCTGGTTTAAAGATCTGCACAGCGACAAGGCGGGCGATTAGCTCAGTGGTAGAGCACTTCGGTGACATCGAAGGGGTCACAAGTTCGAAACTTGTATCGCCCACCATTTATTTCAAAACTTATTTGCAATTGTTATGCAATTTCCATTTTTCTTTGTGACCAATGGCAACGGCCCATGCGGGTGGTGTGCATTTTCCATCAGTTGCTTTTGATGACGTGGCTTGGTTTGGTGTTACTGCTGCGATTGCTTGAGTTGGCGGGAAGAAATGGTTTGATGTGAAGCCGATGAGCCCAAGGAATACAACAACAATAGCGCCACCACCAAGTCCGACTTTTTGGCTGGCGTGTAGGGTTGGGACTTCGCAAACACCACCTGGGCAATATTGAGCTTGTTGTTTGGAAAAGGCATTATAGACCTTGCATGCCAAACAATTGCCAAAGGCGGATTCAAAAAACATAAGCGTCAGGCATGTGCCACAGATGATTAAATTGATGGGGCCAATCGCGTTATTTAAAACGATGAGATAAAACATCACTAAAGCAAGACCAAGAGCAAAGGCCCACGCAAACCGCTTTTGTGGTGCGCCGACCCATTCTGGGTTTTGTTTGCGCGTAGCAAAACGAGCAAGGATCATGCTAGGGGCAAATTTAGGGTTGATGACAACGCGAATGGTGAAATCAATTAAAAATGCGGGGACTAAAATGCGTGTCAGGCGAAAATCACCTAAGAGCCACGAGTTCATAAATGATACGAGCGCAAAGAAGAATAAAATACCCGCCGCCGCACGTATTTCACGCTCGTTTAATACTGGTACATTGTAATCTGGCATTGCCTGCCCAAAGCCGAATAATTTACTCATGTGTTTTTCATTGCCTATCATTGTGTCTATCAATTTATAGCGGTTTAGAATGTTTTGAGGTCGGTGGATATGATTGGGGTCATATTGGGTGAGGGTGGAGATTGTGGTGGGGGATTACGGATAGGGTTTGGGTGCGCTCACGCTAACGGGTTTCACCCGTACGCTGCGCTGGCGCGGCCTGATCGGCCGAGGTGCGGTCGCACCTAGTTTCAGAAGTGGTGGCGTGGCTCCAGTGTGTGGCTGGAAGTTTACAGAGGTTTCGGAGGAGGAGGCGCAGCCGAACGACTAGGGCCAAGGGCCCTCGGCGCTCCTGCGC
>JALWJW010000047.1 GCA_026996935.1 Hyphomicrobiales bacterium | reverse complement strand
GTTTTCCGGGATGGAAATGCCGCTTAGAGAACGGGTAAACGGTTGCTCATTTAAGTGAGGATGGACAAGAACGCGGGTGCCAAGAACCTTGCCATCCATGGTCAACACCTGAAAACTATTGGCGTAATGTTTCCAGCCTTCATCATCATGGCGAACTGTAGCAGAAATTGTCCAGGTGGAATCGCTTTTTTGGGCACTTGCCTGCACAATTTCGGCTTTGCCTGCCCATGCGGGCGTTGCAAAAACTGAAATCATAATCATTGCTGAGAGTGTCGTTAAACTTTTCTTTAACATAACTTTGACCTATATGGTTGAATTGTGGTTTTGTTTTACAACCACAACGAAAGATTCTCAATTCACTCTTGGGAGAGGAATAAGACAAAGCTATGGCTGCCCATGGATCAAAAAAGGTTATTTTTGCTGCGTTAATCGGTAATTTTGCTATCGCGGTAACAAAGTTCAGTGCATCTGTCTATACAGGATCATCTGCGATGTTGTCAGAGGCCATACACTCACTGATAGATACTGGAAATCAGGGTTTGATGTTGTTTGGACTTAGTCGGTCTCAGCGTGCTGCTGATAAAACACATCCATTTGGCTATGGTCGTGAATTGTATTTTTGGGCATTTGTGGTGGCGTTGCTGATTTTCTCTATTGGTGCTGGTGTGTCAATTTATGAGGGGATTCACAAAGTTTTAGAACCTGAACCAATCTCAAACCCAATGGTGAATTTTGTCGTTCTTGGGTTGTCGATGATTTTTGAAGGGGCTGCTTTAAGGGTGGCGTATAAAGAGTTCAATAAATCACGCGGAGACACACCACTTTTCAAAGCAGTTCAACAAAGTAAAGATCCTGTGTTATTTACTGTGCTCTTTGAAGACTTTGCGGCCATGACAGGTTTGTTTATTGCTTTTACAGGTTTGCTTATTGCTGAATATATGAATGTGCCGTGGATGGATGGCGCGGCCTCTATTGCTATAGGGGTTTTGCTTGCCGTTGTTGCGTTGTTACTGTGTTATGAGACAAAAGGTTTGATTATTGGTGAAGCGGCAGACCCTAATGTGATTGAAGGGGTATTTGATATCGCCGACGGGTCAAAAGCGGTTGCTTCAGTCAATGAATTACGCACCATGCACATGGGGCCACGCGATATTTTATTGGCTTTGTCGATTGATATTGAAAACAGCATGTCAGGTGGTGAGATTGAAAAGGCCATTTATTCAATTGAGAAACAGATTAAAGCCAAATACCCTGAAATCCGACGAATTTTTATTGAGGTTCAATCGGCGACAGATCACACTGAAGAAGCCTGGAAAGATGCTGCGCGCGATGTTTAAATGAGGCCCAACTCAACAAGTTCTGCGCGCATTTCGGGGGATAAATCATCGGTTTGTTCTTTCATTGTTAGGTCTGGTGGAACGTCTTCCTGTTTGAAATAACGCCAGCCTTGAAAGGCGCGTTTTGGTGTTGGGCGCACCAGAACAAGTTTCTGATCCAGTACAAGGCGACAACGACGAATGCCTTCAGGATCGGTAAATTCTTCAATGTCAGTAATGAGTTGTCGAGATAGAATTTTACCACGCATCACCCAATAGAGTGAGCCGCCATCCAATACTTCTTTTTGGCGGCGTGGGACCATGC
>JALWJW010000046.1 GCA_026996935.1 Hyphomicrobiales bacterium | reverse complement strand
ATTACGGCAAGTTTTCTGTGGATTTATATGGTTCCTGAGTATATGGTTCTCCCATAATAGCCGTAAAGTGGATGAAATGAAATTATCTCTGAAATTTCTGATGTCGGTTGCTGTTCTTGGTGCAACATTTAGCTTTGTTTCTGGTAGTATCAAAGCAGATGGTGCTAAAAAAAATAGCAAAATACCTCTACCGCGCGCAAAACCACATCTGCCCTCCACTGAAATCGTACAAAATTCAGATGTTGTCTCGGCGGGAATTGTTTTTGCTATTAAAGGAACCGCAACAGCAATCGGACCTTTAGGGAAAAGGGCATTGCGCAAGCAAAGCGCCATTTTTTCAGGTGATATTGTCAAGACGGGGTTTTCGGCAAATGTACAATTATTATTTGCTGATCAGACAAAGCTTGTTGTTGGCCCCAGATCAAAAGTTACCATTGATGATTTTGTTTTAAATACCAATGATACTCAGGCCACTGCCAGCCTGTTTGCCATTAAAGCTGCGCGGGGCACATTCAGGTTTTTATCAGGAAACAGCAAAAAATCAGCCTATAAAATTTCAACAAAAACCGCCACCATTGGTATTCGCGGTACCGGCTTTGACTTTGCCTATCGCGGGCGAACATCGGTTGTGCTTTATAAAGGTGCGGTTGAAGTCTGTATCGGAGCAAGTTGCGCGCGATTGGTAAACAAGTGTGAAATGGCAGTCGAACAAGGTGGAGTAATGTACAAGTCAAGCGCATCGCAATTGCCACCAGGTGCGTTCAAACTTACCTTTCCTTACATTCGCCGCGAAAACAACCTCTCAAAAAGCTACCATTTAAAAGCCGCGACTTGCGATTCCGGCGCTGGCTCTGGCCCTGGCCTAAAAGGTGGAAATGTTGGCGGTAACAATGGCAGCGGAACCGGGGATTGATATGGAATCAGAGTAATCATTCCTATTGGTATCAACAACCCGCAAACGGACTGGTTTAACGGGTTTGGTTTTGATGCGATTACAGATATAATAAAAGGAATAGTAGGCAGGAAGGTCAAAAAATTAATGGCAAGTGTTTCAAATGAATAAAAGTCGTTGGTTGGCCCTTGGTCTTGGTTTGGTAATTGTTTTACTGCTTGCTTTGCTGCGCGCAGATGACGGTGTTATACCGCAAACCGTTCGGAACCTGACTTTTGATCAGTATCAACGCCTGTTACCAAGACAAAAAGCCAGTCAGCCTGTGCGGGTGATTGATATTGATGAAACATCATTGGCTAAAATCGGACAGTTCCCCTGGCCGCGCAGCGAGTTTGCCAAACTGGTTGATGAGTTAAACAATCTTGGGGCCGCAGCAATTGTTTTTGATATCGTGTTTTCTGAACCTGACCGTCTTTCACCCAACCGAGTTCTGGCTCGGGAGGATTTGCAAAAATGGCTGAACAAAACGGTACAAAACAATACTCGACTTACCTTGCCTGACAATGACGTTTTGTTTGCTAAAGCGATTAAGCAAGCCCCGGTAATTTTATCATTTGGAGTGAACAAAGATGCCGCTCTTGATAAACCGGCTTTAAAGTCAGGGTACGCAATCAAAGGAAATTCTACCTTAAAAGCGCTCAATTCATTTCAGCGCGTAACAAATTTGGTGCCAGTTCTGGAAGAGGCGGCAAGTGGTATCGGCTCGATAAGCGTTAGTCCCAACACCGGGCTGGATGTTATTCGCGCTTACCCGCTTATGTGGGCAAAAGGAGATAAGCCTTATCCCAGTCTGGTTATGGAATCATTGCGCGTGGCACAAGGGGCCTCAACCTTTATCATTCAAGGGGCAGCGCACGAAAAACAAATCATCCAAAGCATAAGGATTGGTGCCATAACCGTTCCAACAACAAGAGCGGGTGAAATGTGGATGTATTATGCCAAACCCGATCCAGATTTATATGTGTCTGCTTACAAATTATTGCGCGGTAATGAAAAAACCAAACAGGCCCTGCGCCAGAAACTCCAAGGTCATATTGTTTTTATTGGAACTTCAGCGACCGGTCTTTTTGATATCAAAAACACCCCCTTGGGTGACAGTGTTCCCGGTGTGTCCGTTCATGCTCAGGCACTAGATCAAATCCTGTCACAAACTTTTTTGTGGCGTCCAGATTGGGCTGATGGAGTTGAAGTTTTGCTGGTGCTTGTGATCGGTGTTTTTATCGTTCTGGCCGCGGTTTTTTTATCACCGGGAAAATCATTGCTGCTTGGTGGTGTGTGGGTTATTGCGCTGATTGCAGGGTCCTGGATTGCCTTTAAAAATTATCATATGTTGTTTGATGCAACTTATCCGTTGATTGCCGGATTGCTGGTGCATTTCGCTATGACCGCTTATCGGTTTTTGGTTACTGATCGTCAGGCCCGTTATGTCCGCACTGCCTTTTCGCGTTATGTTTCGCCAGATGTTTTAAAAGATATTGAAAAACATCCCACCTCATTAAAGCTGGGTGGCGACACCCGTGAATTGACCATTATGTTCGTCGATATCAGGAACTTTACTCCTCTAAGTGAAGGTCTTACCCCGCAAGAATTAGTCGCGTTTTTAAACAAATTACTTGGTGATTTAAGCGCTTGCGTCACACAGGAAAAAGGCACCATCGATAAATATATCGGTGATTCCATCATGGCTTTCTGGAATGCGCCGTTAGAGATTAAAGACCATGAGAAGCGAGCGGTTAAAGCCGCGTTGCAAATGCGAAAAACATTAGAAGAATTAAACCGCAATGATGCGTTTGGGTTTCGTAAAAATCGTTATGGCTTTGATGATATTGCCATTGGTATCGGTATTAATACGGGTCAGGCGTGCGTTGGCAATTTAGGCTCACAAGAGCGCTTTGATTATTCTATTGTTGGCGATGCGGTAAATGTGGCTGCACGGGTTGAATCAACCTGCAAGGCCGTTGGCGTGGATATTCTGGTTTCGGCTAGCACTGCAAAAGCTGTAGAAGACTTTGCGTTATTAGATGCAGGTGAGTTGGCCTTGAAAGGCAAATCAGAAAAGCAGAAACTGTTTACAGTGGTTGGTGATAAAACGCTTAAAACCAAACAGGCCTTTATTGATTTAACCAAAGAACACGAAGCAGCCATTGCCACACGCACCAAAAAGAAAAAGCGCTCGTTATTTGAACAGGCAAAGAAACGCTCGCGCGAGGTCTCACCTTATCTGGTGAACTTCTATGATAAGTTGATAGAGCGAATTTAAAGCCACCCCTTTTGATATTAAAACATCTTGCGTTAATGAGCATCGTCCCAATTATCAGCCGCACGTGCATCAACAATTAAAGGCACACTCAATTGAACAGCCGGGGCGGGGGCTTTTTCCATTGTATCAACCACAATTTTGATTAAATCATCAACACCACTTTCAGGCACTTCAAAGATTAATTCATCGTGCACTTGCAATAACATTTTAGCTGATACATCAGCTTTGGCCAAAGCATCGGGCATGTGAATCATGGCACGGCGGATAATATCTGCAGCACTGCCCTGAATGGGCGCGTTAATGGCCGCGCGTTCCTGAAACGATTTTTCAGACGCATTGGGCGATGAAATACGCGGGAAATGACATCGCCGACCAAAGATGGTTTCAACATAGCCATTGGCGCGAGCAAACTCTTTGGTTGATTCCATATATTCTTTAATGCCCGGAAAGCGTTCAAAATAGGTTTTGATATATTGCCCTGCTTCTGTGCGTGAAATACCCAATTGGTTGGCAAGGCCAAAGCCTGAAATGCCATAAATAATACCAAAATTAATCGCCTTGGCTTGTCGGCGCACTTGCGGGTCCATGCCTTCAATCGGCACGCCAAACATTTCAGATGCGGTCATGGCATGAATATCAAGCCCATCGGCAAAGGCTTGGCGCAATTGTGGAATATTGGCCACATGAGCCAAAACCCGCAATTCAATTTGTGAGTAGTCAGCCGATACTAATTTATTACCTTTTTCAGCTACAAAAGCCTGCCTGATTTTACGGCCTGACTCAGTCCGTACAGGAATATTCTGCAAGTTGGGATCAGTAGATGAAAGCCGCCCTGTTGAGGTTGATGCCATGGCATAAGATGTATGCACGCGATTGGTTTTGGGATTGATATGATGGGGTAGCGCATCGCTATAGGTTGATTTCAACTTTGAAACCTGCCGCCAATCTAAAATTTTTCGTGCCAGCTCAACCCCTTGACCGGCCAGGTCTTCAAGCACCTGGCTATTGGTGCTCCATGCGCCTTTGGCAGTTTTCTTGCCCCCTTCAAGGCCCAATTTATCAAATAGAATTTCACCCAGTTGTTTGGGTGATCCCGGGTTAAACTCCTGCCCGGCAAGCTCATAGATTTCTTTTTTGAGAGTTTCCGCCAGAATGGCAAATTCGCCAGAAAGCCTTGCTAGTGCAGTTCGGTCAACATGGATTCCATTGGCTTCCATCTCGGCCAAAACCGGCACTAGTGGACGTTCCAGGGTTTCATAAACTGTTGCACGGTGTTCACTGGCCAGGCGCGGTTTTAATAACGTCCATAAACGCAAAGTAATATCGGCATCTTCACCAGCATATCGTGTTGCCTGATCGATTGGAACAAGATCAAAGGTGATGGCAGATTTTCCCGTTCCAGCAATTTCTTTAAACGGAATAGGCGTATGGCCAAGATGGCGTTTGGACAACTCATCCATGCTGTGGTGCCCAATGCCGGAATCAAGCGCATAGGACAGCAACATGGTATCATCAAAAGGGGCGACCGTGATGCCATGGCGCGAAAGAATGTGAAAATCATACTTGAAGTTTTGAGCAATCTTTAAAACCGAGGGGTCTTCCAGAACAGGTTTTAGCGCCGCAATGGCATCTTCCAGTTTAATTTGTTCAATGACCGGCCCATCAAAAGCCAGGCCATCACCGGCGCGATGGGCAAGCGGAATATAACACGCAGTACCCACTTGGGCAGAAAGGGAGATACCAACCAGATCAGCCTGCATGGCATCAAGCGAATTGGTTTCGGTATCAAAACACAGTACCCCGCGTTCATAAGCTTTAGCAATCCAGTTTTGCAAATCCTCAAGGCTTGTTACCGTTTCATATTTATCAGGATCAACAGGCAGGTTTAACAGATCATCATGCGCACAATCATCGCCTTCAAACTCTTGATCTGTCACAGCTTGCGCCCAGCCTTCAATATCAATGTTTAAAGGTTCTACTTCATTGGCATCAATATCAAGTTCTTTGGCAATGCGCCGCGTTAAAGCGGTAAACTCCAGGGCTTTTAAAAATGCAACAAGACAAGGCCCATCAGTTGGGTGCAGCTCAAAGTCATGCAGTTGTTCGTTGGTTTTTACATTTTGGTCAAGCTCTACCAGCTTTTTGGAAATACGCGCCTGATCGGCAAATTCAATCAGGTTTTGCCGTCGCTTGGGCTGCTTTATTTCTTCTGCCCGCTCAAGCAGGCTTTCAAGATCACCAAATTCATTAATCAGCAATGCACCGGTTTTAACGCCAATGCCGGGAACACCGGGAATATTGTCAATGCTGTCACCAGCCAGTGCTTGCACCTCAATCACTTTATCAGGTGTCACACCAAATTTTTCAAGAACTGCCTGTTCATCCATTTCGCGATTTTTCATCGGGTCATACATAGAGACCTTGTCATTGACCAATTGCATCAAATCTTTATCAGAAGAGACCACGCGCACTGTCGCCCCCTGCTCGGCCGCTTGCCGGGCATAAGTGGCAATCAGGTCATCAGCCTCAAAGCCCTCCATCTCAACACATGGTACGCCAAAGGCTTTCACCGCCTGTTTAATAAGGCCAAATTGCGGCACCAGTTCTTCAGGTGCCGGTGGCCTGTTGGCTTTATATTGTGGATAGATATCATTGCGAAAAGTTTTGCCCGATTTATCAAAAATAACCGCAAGATGAGTAGGGCGATTATCTTCAGGCATCTCACGTAACAGCTTATTCAGCATCGAGCAAAAGCCCTGCACCGCATTAACCGGCAGGCCATCACTTTTACGATTAAGCATGGGGATGCCATGAAAGGCGCGAAATATGTACCCGGATCCATCAATGAGATAGACGTGGTCACCCTGTTTTATGGGTTTTGTATTTTGATCTGACATGGGGCAACAATGCCACCCCTGATCTTATTTGACCAGCCCGCGATGCTAAACCGGGTGAACTATCCCCGACTTTGTGACATCTCCGTAAATTCTTGAGATGTTTTTGTAATTGATCCATGCTGTTTGATCTTAAAGGCATCAGGGCGTTTGAATATAAAGGCCAAAGGCGTGTTGCGCGTAACAACATTTAAAATGACCGGTCCAATAATCCCAACTAAACTGGAGATAATAATCACCATCGATGTATCACTCACAAGCCCTGTTTTAAGCAAGACAATACGTGCTGCAACAGCAAATAGAAAATATGATAGAAATACGGTTAGCGTATTGGCCCCCAAATAGCGAAATGGCGCTCCCAGTGGTGATTTAGATAACACGATCCCCGTTCCAACAATCGCGCCAATACCAACAAACCCAAGAACCAGTGAAATGATGGGAAGCTCGGCAAAATGGTTATTAACCAGCCATGCTTGAACAATTGCCCAAATGGTTAAACCTGTAATTAATGCGGCTGCTTTTTGGCGTGTCAGGAAGTCTGCAATTGCAAAAGCCAAAGGTGCAAAAACAAAACCAGCGTAGAAAAATACAAACCGGGAAGAGAACTCATCAATAATGCGAGATCCTGTATTGATTTGTAATGAATGAAGCAAGGCAGCCACCCCAAAAACCAACCACACGGGAAATGTTCGGGTTAGTTTGGCAGCAACAAAGAAAACAGCCAACATATAAATGAACCATAATGAACCCAAGGGCTGAATGAAGCTCAACGGATAGAGTAATAGGGTGTTGGTAAGCCCTGTTTGCTCGATATATTGCGGAAGACGAACCACATACCAAACGGTCATCCAGATAGTATAAAAATAAGCAAAATGAGCCACCTTTGTATCAAGGTAACTGCGCCATGGTCGATCGATGCGACGCATCAGGAACAATCCGGCAATAAAGAAAAAATCCGGCATACGAAATGGCTGGGCCCATTCGTTGAATTTTTCAAAAACTGAAATTTCACCAGTGGCTTGCTGAACCCCATGCGTGGTATTGAGTAAAACCACCAGAACAATGCAAATGCCTTTAGCAAAATCAACCCATTCGACGCGATGGCTGTTTAAAGAGAAATTAGCAGTTTGGGTATTTTTCATAATGATCACATATGTTCAGTTTTGAGACAAAATCGTTCTTTCAAAACATCAATGCGCAACCCATAGGCCAAAACCACTTTCATCACACGAAAGTGAGATTAGTCCTTAACAAACCCTTAATGCGATTACACTGACAAAAAAGAACTTTTTAAGTCGCCGTTTAGCAAAACTGAAAATGGCTTATGTGAAAGCACAAAACAACCAAAGCACGCCTCTTAAAAGTGATTGCTGATTTAGCGATAAAGAGATGGCTGAAAACAATAATTTAAAACATGCAGATTGTTTCTTAAAAAAGGTGAAATGCTTTGAGTCTTAAAAGTTGTGTTTGGTTCAATCTGCAACAAACTCAACAAAGCCCCCAGTA
>JALWJW010000045.1:6823-7638 GCA_026996935.1 Hyphomicrobiales bacterium | reverse complement strand
TTAAGGTCGCTGAATGAACACATCAGCAGACATCATCATCATTGGCGCTGGCATTGCAGGGGCATCACTGGCACATCAATTATCAAGCGACCTGACATCATCCCAATCAATCATCCTCTTGGAAGCAGAAAGCCAACCAGGCTATCATGCAACAGGACGTTCAGCAGCCGTCTATTTACCAACCTATGGACCACCGCTAATAATCGGACTGACACGCGCCAGCGGAGACTTTTTTCATAATCCCCCGAAAGGGTTTTGCGATCACGAAATCCTTTCACCGCGCGCCACCATGATGATTGCCAAACAGGATGATGATGAAGCGATCAACGAAGCTTTAGACGCTGGCATGAAAGAAATCACGAGAGCGCAAGCCACAGATAAAACGCCAGCGATCAACACTGATATTTACACCCGTTTTTTGCTAGATGAAGACACCTATGACATTGATGTCGATATGCTCCTTGCCGCCCGCCTCAAAAACTTTAAAGCGAATGGTGGCCAGTTTCATCCTAATGCGCAGGTCACCGCCATTACATTTCAAAATGGCCTTTGGACTCTCACCACAAAACAACACCAATTCACCGCCCCCATCATTATCAATGCAGCCGGAGCCTGGGCTGATGAAATCGCCGCCATGGCAGGTTTGGAAAAATTGGGCATTCAACCCAAACGACGCTCAGCCGCGTTAATTGATGTGTCTTCAAAATGGGATGCCAGTGATTGGCCCTTTATTGTTGCGGCGGGCGATACGTTTTATTTTAGACCTATCGGCAAAAAACTAATGATCTCACCTGCCGACCAGACACCAGTTGACC
>JALWJW010000045.1:0-6813 GCA_026996935.1 Hyphomicrobiales bacterium | reverse complement strand
CACGATGCATGGGCCGATGATATAGCCCTTGCCCACGCCATGGAAGATTTTCAACAGGCAACAGGGTTTGAAGTCACCCACCTTGAACACACATGGGCGGGTCTGCGCACCTTTGCCAACGACGGCAATCCCGTTATCGGCTTTGACCCGCGTGCCAGGGGGTTTTTCTGGCTTGCTGCTCAAGGTGGTTATGGCATCGAAACCTCCCCTGCAATCTCACGCATTGCAAGTACATTCATTACACATCAAACAATGCCAACTGATATAAAAACTTTTGGCATTGAGCCGGCATCCCTTCTCCCGGATCGGTTAATTTCGTAATCACTTATCCAATAAATTCACTATAGCAACCATAAACCTGGCAAACGGCTCACCCTCCACTTGCCGTAAAGACTTGTTCACTCTACGATAAAGAAAACATTTGGGAGGGTTATTGTGTCAAAAAATACTGTCGGTTCAACATTAGTAACAAAAATAGGTCGCTTTCTTTTACGTTTAATTTATCGCGTTGAAGTCAAAGGCCTGGAAAATTATGAAAAAGCGGGCGACCGCGCCGTCATTATCGCCAACCATCAGTCATCAATTGATGGTGCATTAATCGGTTCATTCCTGCCAGAGCGCGCATTGTTTGCCGTTAATGTTAATGCCATGGACAAATGGTGGGTAAAGTTTGCCTCCCACTTTTTCGACATTTTACCCTTTGACCCAACCAGCGCCATGGCGGCACGTCCGCAAGTGGCGGAAATTAAAAAGGGCCGCAAACTTGTGGTGTTTCCAGAAGGGCGCGTATCAGTCACTGGCGCTTTAATGAAAATTTACGAAACGCCCGGCACCATTGCCCACCTGGCCGATGCCAAAATTTTGCCCGTCCGCATTGAAGGCGCACAATTGTCACGCTTTGGCAAAATGAGTAGTTTGATGCGTTTTAAACTATTCCCAAAAATCACCATCACCTTTCAGGAACCGGTAAAGTTCAACACCCCGCCAGAATTAAAAGGCGCGGCCCTGCGCAACCACATCGCGCTTAAACTACACGACATAATGACCAATACGGTGTTTGAAACATCAGATATCGACCGCACTTTGATCGACACATTTTTATCGGCCAAAAAGGTTTTTGGTGGTAAACGTATCGTACTTGAAGATATTCAACGCACCCCACTTTCTTATAACAAGCTCCTTATCGGCATTTTTGTTTTAGGTCGAAAACTGGCCGAGCTTACCCATGGCCAAAAAACTGTTGGCCTGCTGCTCCCCAATGCCAATGCCTGTGTGGTCTCACTTTTTGGCTTACAGGTTTATGGCCGCCTGCCTGCCATGCTCAACTTTTCAACCGGTGCCGTTAATATGGCTGCCGCCTGCACCGCTGCCCAGGTTGAAACCATCATCACCTCACGCCGCTTCATTGAAGAAGGTGAAATGGAAGGCGAAATTGAACTGTTAAGCAAACAGGCAAAAATCATTTACCTTGAAGATGTCCGTGAAAGCATTTCAGCTTTTGATAAAATCCGCGGGCTTTTATCGGCAAAATTTGCTCGTAAATCATTATCCGCGATTGGCGCTGAAACCGATGCTAACAAACCCGCTATCATTCTTTTCACTTCAGGTTCAGAAGGTGTACCAAAAGGGGTTGTGCTTTCGCATCGCAATTTGCAAGCCAATATGAAACAGGTGCAAACCCGCATCCCGGTTAATTGCGGCGATGTGATGTTTAATGCCTTGCCTATTTTCCATGCCCTCGGCCTCACCCTTGGCACCTTGATGCCAATGATGATTGGCATGAGAACATTTCTTTATCCATCTCCTTTGCACTACAAAATCGTGCCTGAACTGTGTTACGACACCAACGCCACGGTCTTGCTTGGCACCAACACTTTCCTTGCAGGCTATGCCAAAAATGCCCACCCTTACGATTTTTATTCCGTCTGGCTGTGCGTGGGTGGCGCGGAAAAAGTCAAACAAGACACCCGTAACACCTATATGGAAAAATTCGGCGTTCGAATTGTTGAAGGCTATGGCGCAACTGAAACCGCTCCGGTACTTTCAGCCAATACCCCGATGCACTTTAAATCTGGCACCGTTGGCCGCCTGTTCGATGGTATTGAGCACCGGTTAGACCCGGTTGAAGGCATTGATGAAGGCGGAGAATTGGTTGTGCGTGGTCCCAATGTCATGCTGGGTTACTTGCGCGCTGACAACCCTGGTGTGATCGAAAAACCGGAAGACGGTTGGTATCCAACCGGCGACATTGTTACTATCGACGATCAGGGCTATGTCACCATTATTGGCCGCGCCAAACGCTTTGCTAAAATCGCCGGTGAGATGGTTTCCCTGACCACATCAGAAACATTCGTTAGCGAAGCCTTTCCCGACAAAGAACATGCCGTGGTTGCAGTGCCTGACAAGAAAAAGGGTGAGAAACTTATTCTGTTTACCACCGATGAAACCATCACCCGCCGCAACCTTGTTTCTGCCATGAAAAAAGCCAAAGCCATTGACATGATTATTCCAAAAACCATTATTCACGTAAAAGAAATTCCGGTCCTGAGAACAGGTAAGGTTGATTATGTCACCATTAACAAGATGGCCAGAGAACAGGTACCAGAGTGAACAGGTTCTTGAATAACGCTGATAGAAACGACTAAACTCAATGACTTTTCGTCTACGTGTTGATGAAGTAAATCAAAATCAGATAAGCGGTGCCATATCATCTGGCACCGTTTGCGTTGGTGATCGCGTTAGAGTCATTCCCCAAGCAACATCAGCACAAGTAACAGAAATTCTTGATACCCACGGCGCGGCCATACAAAGCGCCTCTACCAATCAAAAAATTTCCCTTTCTCTTTCCCTGCAAGAGCCTATCACTATTGGCTCAATCATTTGCGCGGCTAAAAATCCTGTTGAAGCCTCGGACCAGTTTGAAGTTATTTTACACTGGAATGATGAAAACCCGCTCTTATCAGGTCGCCTCTATTGTTTTCAATTCGGCAGGCAATTTGTTGATGGCACCGTCACCAACATTAAATACATGCTGACATCAAACCCGCAAAGCCATCAAGCCGCCGTCACCTTATCCAGGGGTCAAACAGGTGTCGTCACCATTTCCCTAAAGCAAATGATTGCCTTTACCCCATTTGAGCAAAACCAAACGCTTGGGTCGTTTTCAATTTGCCACCGTTTAAAATACCATACGCTCGCAAGCGGTAAAATCAAATTTGCCCTGCGCCGCGCCAGTAATATTCATCGCCAGGCCCTGCATATCGACCGCAATAAACGCGCTGAACAAAAAAACCAGCACCCTTGCGTTTTGTGGTTTACGGGGCTTTCAGGTTCTGGAAAATCCACCATCGCCAATGTACTGGAAACTCAATTACTCAAATTAGGCAAACACACCTGCCTACTTGATGGCGACAATGTTCGCCATGGTCTTAATCGTGATTTAGGTTTTACCGATGCCGACAGAGTGGAAAATATTCGCCGCGTTTCAGAAGTGGCTAAACTTATGACCGATGCCGGCCTCATCGTCATCACCTCATTCATTTCCCCATTTAGAGCAGAGCGTCAATTGGCGCGCGAGAGAATTGGGGACAATGAATTTTTTGAAATTTTTATCGACACCCCGCTTGAAGTTTGTGAACAGCGCGACGAAAAAGGCCTATACGCCAAAGCCCGCGCCGGGTTAGTAAAGAATTTCACGGGCATTGATTCCGAATACCAAGCACCCACATCACCAGATGTGACCATTGCTTCAAACACAATGTCACCCGATCAGGCCGCAACTCAAATTATTGATTTTTTAAAGAAGAACGCGATTATAAAATGACAAAACAACACACTGTTCTTGTAACTGGGGCGGCTGGTTTTATCGGCTTTTTCTTAATTCAACGCCTCTTGTCCATGGGGCACAAGGTTGTCGGCGTTGACAATATGAACACCTATTATGATGCCGAATTAAAAAATGCACGGCTGGCAAAACTCGATCAATTATCAGATTTCACCTTCATCAAAGCTGACCTTGATAGCCGCCAAGCCGTGGAAGCCATCTTTGGCGACCACAACCCCACCCAAGTGGTTCACCTTGCAGCCCAAGCAGGCGTGCGGTTTTCTTTAACCGACCCGCACGAATATATCCCCTCAAACTTGTCAGGGTTTTTCAACGTCTTGCACGCGGCAAAAGAAGCCAAAATCGCTCATTTTGTCTATGCCTCATCAAGTTCGGTTTATGGTGCAAATTCAAAAGTTCCCTTTGCCGTTGGCGATCCTGTTGACCATCCAGTCAATCTGTATGCCGCCACCAAACGGGCCAATGAGTTGATGGCCTATTCCTACGGTCACGTTTACGGCCTGCCTAGCACTGGCCTGCGGTTCTTTACCGTTTATGGCCCATGGGGCCGCCCCGATATGGCCTATTACCATTTTTCTAAATCAATATTGGCTGGTGAAACCATTCGGGTTTTCAACCACGGCAATATGAAACGTGACTTTACCTATATTGATGACATCATCGAAAGCGTCATCCGCATCATGGACATCATCCCGCAAAAAGATGAAACAGGCGTACCATGGAAAGTCTTTAACATTGGCCGCAATAAACCTGAAAATCTTATGCGGATTATTGAAGTCTTAGAAGATGCCCTTGGCAAAAAAGCCAAAATGGAAATGCTGCCGATGCAACCGGGTGAAATGGTTGACACCTATGCCGATTCAACCCCGTTAATAAAAGAAACAGGGTTTGAGCCAAAGGTAAATATCGAAGAAGGCATTGCAAAATTTGTTGACTGGTACAAAGAGTTTCATTCATAAAATCATCCGCTAAAACCAAATCAAAAAAATTACGCCGCTTTATAATTTTTAATCTCGTTAAGGGCTGCACTCAGGCTTTGCGAAATTTTTTGCAGTGACGCACCCACATCAATATCTTTATCCATCCGCGCTGCAAGTTCCAGCTCATCACATGCCGCTGCCACCTGCTTGGCACCAATATTCGCGCTCATAGATTTTAACCCGTGCGCGGCATCAGCCAGTGCCAATAAATCATCTTGTGCTGAACTGCTTTCAATCTCTTTAAGCGCCTGCGGGGCATTGTCCTCAAACAGATCAAACACTCTATATAATAAGTCCTTAGATCCTCCCCCGGAATCAGTCAGATCATCCATCACGTCTTGACTAAGCACCGGTAACTGATTTTCTTTCTCCGTTACAATAGCCGTGTCAGAAACTGGCGCTGTTTGCACTATTGGGGCAAGTTGCTGAACTGGGGCGGGCTCTCTAGGCGGTGACGCAACTGTTTTTGACTCACCAGCTTGCGGCTCGACAAGTTGAGGTTCAGCAGATTCAACAATTTGTTCTTCAACCACTTCAGTTAAGAATTGCCCCATACATTTGGCAATTGTCTTAATCGTAAACGGCTTGGTGATAAAATCATCCATCCCCGCATTTTGCCATTTCTCACTATCATCCCCGGCAATATGTGCCGTCAATGCAACCACAGGGGTGCGCGCCCGCCCGCTGGTTTTTTCCAATTCGCGAATTTTCTGAGTTGCCCCATAACCATCCAGAACAGGCATTGAGCAATCCATAAAGATCAAATCAAATGCCCCCGCTTTCCACGCATTCACTGCTTCCTGGCCATCATTGGCCACATCAGGCTGAATGCCCAACTGACGAAGCACCTCAATAATCACCTCACGGTTGACCGCATTATCATCAGCAACCAGCACCCGCGCGCCATCAAATTTAGGCAAAGCAGCACGGTCTTTTGAAGCCAGACTAATAGCCTCAAGACCACGCGGGCGACCAACAGCAAGTCGCTTAATCATTTCAAGCATGTCGCGACGACCGACAGGGCGCATGATTAAATCATCAACACGACCACTACGAATCTGGTCTTCTGCATTGGACTCACCCAATTGCGACACCGCAACGATCATTGGCTTTTTTACCCCACCAATACGCTCCGGAATAAGTTTCACCGCCCCCGAACAGACAAAAACAGCATCCAAGCCCATTGAATGCACATCGCCCAGTTCTTCACGCTCAAGCAATTTAACATTAACCCCAGAGGCATTTAGATAACTGCCAAAAGAACGCTTGCTGGCAAAACCATCAACAAAAATTGCAGCCTTACGCAACGCACTGGAACGGCAATCCACAACCGGCGCTGCTGCTTGAACAACCTCCACCGGAATTTCAAAGAAAAACCGCGAACCACGGTTTTCAACACTCTCAACATCAACAAAACCATCCATCGCTGCGACAAGCTTTTTACAGATCGAAAGCCCCAGCCCTGTGCCACCAAATTTACGTGTTGTGGTTTGGTCAGCCTGGGTAAATTCCTGAAACACGCTTGCCAATTTGTTCTTAGCAATACCGATCCCTGTATCTGTTACAGAAAATTCCAGCTTCATCTGCTTACTTGTCGATGTCTCATCACGAACTGTACGCACAGATATCGCCACATAGCCAGTCTCGGTAAACTTCAGTGCATTATTCACAAGATTAGATAAAATCTGGTTCAATCGAACAGGATCACCAGTAATTTTTTCTGGCACATCGCTACCAACAAAAGAAGCAATATCAACATTTTTACTGCTGGCCTTTTGCCAGAACAAACTAATCACATCATCAATAATATTGGCAGGTGAAATCGGCACCTGCTCAAGATCAAGCTTGCCCGCTTCAATTTTAGACAGATCCAGAATATCATTGATGATCGTTAAAAGACTTTGGCCAGAGCGCACAATCACTTCGGCATAGCGTTGCTGGCGCGGCATTAAATTGGCCCCAGCCAACAATTCGGCCATCACCATCACC
>JALWJW010000044.1 GCA_026996935.1 Hyphomicrobiales bacterium | reverse complement strand
TATTATTCGCCGCCTTCAATTTGCTTAATAGCTTTGGCCATCATCTCGCCCATTGTACGGCGAATCTGATGGTCAGATTGCTCAACGCCCTTGTCATCAAAATCAGCCCGAATCTTACGAAACACGTCTTCATCTCCAGCTTCTTCAAAGTCTGCTATAATGACCTCTTTTGCATATTTATCGGCATCCTCGCCAGACATCCCCATGAGGTCAGCCGCCCAAAGACCAAGCAGTTTGTTACGCCGTGCTTCAGCTTTAAATTTTAATTCCGCATCATGTGCAAATTTAGCTTCAAAAGCGTCTTCACGATTATCAATTCCAGCCATAAGTTTCATCTCCAAAATTCAAAAAAATTCATTCAATCAATTCTACCCTATCAGATAGCGTTCCTGCCCCCACAGTTCAACACTTTGCGACATTAAAACAACCCCAAACAGCTTTATGCGGCAATTGGCTTGTGATAACGCACTAAGATAGATTGTGAATTTCCTTATTTTGGTTTATTTACGACCCCTAAGTCATAGCCCGTACCACCTGAGTATCAACCGAATCGCAAACTGAATTGCACAAAACAGCAATTCAATTCAACACATCGAAAGCATACGCGCATGAAATCCCACCGCAATCGCCTTTATGAAGGCAAAGCCAAAATTCTTTATGAAGGACCAGATCCCGACACATTGATCGTTCACTTCAAAGATGATGCCACGGCTTTCAACGCTGAAAAAAAAGCCGTTATTGATGGTAAAGGCGTTTTGAACAATCGCATTTGTGAGCTTATTTTCACAAAGTTGAACGAAATGAATATACCGACACATTTCATCAAGCGCTTGAACATGCGTGAACAACTCATTCATAAAGTCGAAATTATCCCGCTTGAAGTGATTGTACGCAATGTTGCAGCCGGGTCAATTTGCAAACAACTCGGATTAACCGAGGGCGAACCTCTGCCCCGCTCAATCATTGAGTTCTGCTATAAAGATGATGCCTTGGGCGACCCGTTAGTTGCAGAAGAACACATCACTGCATTTGGTTGGGCAACGCCAGGCGAACTTGATGACATTATCAATATGACCACCCGCATCAATGATTTTATGTGCGGTTTGTTTTCAGCCATTGGTATTCGTCTGATTGATTTTAAAATTGAATTTGGCCGCCAATATGATGGCGAAGTTTCTCGGGTTATTTTAGCTGATGAAATTTCACCCGATAGCTGCCGCTTATGGGATGTTGAAACCAACCGTAAATTAGACAAAGACAACTTCCGCCGCGATTTAGGCGACCTTGTTGAAGCCTATTCAGAAGTTGCAAGGCGGTTGGGTATCTTAAAAGAGGAAAACGGAAAACCAAAACCATCTAAACCCGTATTAGTAAAATCAGACTAAGCACCGGCCGTAATCTTCATGAATTCCAGCTTTCGCAGGAATGACTAGATTTATGGCACGAAGGAGCGCAGCGAACGACTAGCGACCGAAGAAAGCGCAGCCCTAACGTCGCTAGTGCGAAGATAAAAGAACGAACGAGCAAAGCGAGGACTAGAGCCATTGAGGCCCGCAGCCTAGCGGCGCTTAAGCGACAAAAGAACAAGCGCAAACAGCGAACAAAGTGAGCGAAAAAATGAAAGCAATGATTAAAGTCACCCTTAAAAACGGCGTATTGGACCCGCAAGGAAAAGCCATTATGGGCTCGCTGCAATCTCTAGGGTTTAATGGTTACGATAATGTTCGCCAAGGCAAATATTTCGAACTCGACATTGAAGCATTTTCAAAAGAGGAAGCAAAAGCCCGCGCCACCGACATGTGCGAACAACTTTTGGCCAACACAGTTATCGAAAATTACGAAATCGAAATCGTTTAAATCGCTTCTCCCTCTTCTCCCCTATTTTGTCCTTGGCGCGAGAGAAGATGTCTGTAACACAGACAGATGAGGGGGCGCACAGCAACGGGCGAGTACCTTTACCGATATTCCCAAACCAATAGGTTTCACGGAGCACAAAAAATGAAAACAGCCATCATCCAATTTCCCGGCCTTAATCGCGAGAGCGATATGATTATGGCGCTTGAGAATGTGTCAGGGGCAAAAACTCAAACCGTTTGGCACACCGAAACATCCCTGCCCGATACTGACCTTGTGGTTATTCCTGGCGGCTTTTCATATGGGGATTATTTACGGTGCGGGGCCATTGCTGCACGCTCACCGATTATGAAAGCCATCGTGGAACACGCCAACAAAGGCGGCAAAGTTTTGGGCGTTTGTAACGGCTTTCAAATTCTGGTTGAAACAGGCATGTTGCGCGGCGCGTTAATGCGCAATGCCAATCTTAAATTTGTTTGTAAACAAGTTCAGCTAAGCGTTGAAAATGACTCAACTTTCTTTACATCAAAAATGAACAAAGGCGATGAAGTCACCTGCCCCGTTGCCCACCATGACGGCAATTATTTCGTTGATGATGAAACCCTCAAACGCCTTGAAGGCGATGGACAAATCGTCTTTCGTTATGCCAACGGCACCAACCCCAATGGTTCTCTGAACGACATTGCCGGCATTTGTAACGCCAAAGGCAACGTCATCGGCATGATGCCCCACCCTGAAAACATGATCGAAGCCCTTCACGGCAAAACCGACTGCCGCCCCCTATTTGAAAGCATCGCAGCATGATCCCGAACGATATTAAAATCACCGATGAACTTGTCGCAGAACATGGTTTAAAACCTGAAGAATATGAACGTATTCTTGAACTGATTGGCCGCGAACCAACATTTACCGAACTTGGTATATTCTCTGCCATGTGGAATGAGCACTGCTCATATAAATCATCCAAACTTTGGCTTAAAACCCTTCCGACTGAATCTGAATGCGTGCTTATTGGCCCCGGCGAAAACGCTGGTGCTGTCGATATTGGCGACAATCAGGCCATCATTTTTAAAATGGAAAGCCACAATCACCCGTCATTCATCGAACCTTACCAGGGCGCAGCCACAGGCGTTGGCGGCATTTTGCGTGATGTGTTCACTATGGGTGCGCGCCCTATTGCCTCACTGAACGCTCTATTTTTCGGTGCACCTGATTATGACAAGAACAAACATCTCATTTCCGGAGTTGTTGCTGGCGTTGGCGGATATGGCAACTGCTTTGGTGTGCCAACCGTTGGAGGCTCGGTCAACTTCCACAAACGCTATGAAGGCAACAACCTGACCAACGCCATGGCTATAGGGTTGGCCGATGCGGACAAAATCTTCTTATCGCCAGCCAAAGGCGTTGGCCGCCCCGTGGTTTATCTGGGGGCCAAAACGGGCCGTGATGGAATTCATGGCGCATCTATGGCTTCAGCAGAATTTGCCGATGATGCCGATGAAAAACGCCCAACCGTGCAGGTAGGTGACCCGTTCACCGAAAAATGCCTGCTCGAAGCCTGTTTGGAACTGATGGAAACAGGCGCCGTCATCGCCATTCAGGACATGGGCGCAGCAGGCCTGACCTGTTCAGCCGTCGAAATGGGTGCCTCTGGTGGTTTGGGTGTAAAGCTTGACCTCAACAAAGTCCCATGCCGCGAAGAACGCATGTCAGCCTATGAAATGATGCTTTCTGAAAGTCAGGAACGCATGCTCATGGTGCTTGATCCGGCAAAAGAAAAAATAGCCGAAGCCATCTTCATCAAATGGGGTTTGGATTTTGCTGTCGTTGGTGAAACAACCGATGATCTGCGCTTTTCAATCTGGCACGATAACGAAGAAGTTGCCAACCTACCGATCAAAGAATTGGGCGATGAAGCCCCCGAATATGATCGCCCGTGGATTGAACCAACCCCTCAAGCCCCATTGAGCGACCTCAAAGCGCCCGATGATCTCACGCAGGCCGTATTACAAGTTGTCGGTTCACCCGATAATTGCTCAAAACGTTGGGTGTGGGAGCAATATGACCAACTCATCCAATCAAACACCGCTCAAATTCCAGGCGGTGATGCCGCTGTGGTGCGCATTAATGGCACCAATAAAGCTATTGCCACTTGCGCCGATGTAACGCCGCGCTATGTCGAGGCCGACCCATTCGAGGGCGGCAAACAAGCCGTTGCCGAATGTTGGCGCAACCTGACAGCGGTTGGCGCTGATCCGTTGGCAATCACCGATAACTTAAACTTCGGCAATCCTGAACGCCCTGAAATTATGGGCACGTTTGTTATGGCCATTAAAGGCATTGGCGAAGCGTGCCGCGCGCTCAACTTCCCTGTCGTATCGGGCAACGTCTCGCTTTACAACGAAACCAACGGCAAAGCCATTTTACCCACGCCAACTATTGGTGGGGTTGGCCTGTTGCCAAACCTTGACGACATGGCAACGCTGGCATTTAAAAATGAAGGCGATACGATTATCCTCATCGGTGGTCACGGCACGCACATGGGCCAAAGCGCATTCCTGCGCGATACGCAAGGACGCGAAGACGGCCCGCCACCTGTTGTTGACCTTGAAAAAGAGAAAAACAATGGTAATTTCGTTCGCAATCTCATTCGCTCTGGCGATACAACAGCCGTGCATGATATTTCAGATGGTGGTTTAGTGCTGGCGTTGAGCGATATGGCGTTGGCGGGCAATATCGGTGCAAAAATCACCATTCCAGATGATCAGGAGGCTTTTGTAACGCTTTTTGCTGAAGATCAGGCCCGCTATGTGCTGACATGCTCACCCGATAAGGCGACACAAATCATCCGCGATGCGGAAACAGCCAACGTTCCAGCCACAAAAATCGGCACCGTAATATCTTCAGCATTGATTATCGAAGGCCACACCACTATATCGCTTAATATGTTAAAATCGGCTCATGAGGACTGGCTACCAGATTATATGGCTGAAGTTTAACCCCGTCATTCCCGCAAAGGCGGAAGTCTATAAGGCGAACCAAACTTCAATCAACAACTAGATTCCTGCTTTCGCAGGAATGACGAGTAAAAACACTATCTGCTAACCTCCCGGAGGAGCGCATCGAACGACTAGCGACCAAGCGGGAGCGCAGGCCGCGCGCCGCCAGAACGCAAAACAAGAAAGAAAGACAAAACACATGGCAATGGAACAATCAGTACTGGAAGCAATGATTAAAGAAGCCCTACCCGATGCAGTGATTGAGATCGTTGACCTTGCAGGTGATAGTAATCACTATCAGGCAAAAATCATCTCAAGCGCTTTTGAAGGTCTTAGCCGTGTTAAACAACACCAAATGGTCTATGCTGCCCTAAAGGGTAAAATGGGCGGCGAACTACACGCCCTTGCATTGACCACACAAACCCCAACTCAAAACTAATACCCAAATTTCGGAGAGAAAAAATGGCAGATGTAAACGAATGGATCGACAGCGTTGTAAAAAGCAATGACGTTGTATTGTTTATGAAAGGCACACCAGAAGCCCCACAATGTGGCTTTTCTTCACGCGTTGCGCAAATTTTAGGTCACATGCAAGTGCCGTATCAAGGTGTCAACGTGCTTGAAAACGGCGCTCTACGCGAAGGCATCAAAACCTATTCTGACTGGCCAACCATTCCACAGCTTTACATAAAAGGCGAGTTTATTGGCGGTTGTGACATCGTTACAGAATTATTCCAAAGCGGTGAGCTCAAAAAAACCTTGGAAGACGGCGGCGTAGCCATCCAGGCTTAAGCCCCCAATTAACGCTTGAGCGACAAAAACAAACATCTCCCTCCCCCTTGTGGGGAGGGATAAAGGGTGGGGGCAAAAAAGCATGGGCAAAGCCCATTCAAAACGCCAACCAGCTTAAGCCTTAACCTCCAGCGCCCAAAGCGCCTTGGCCCCATCAAACAACCGTTGCATAATCTCACGCTCTGTCACGCCAAGCCTTGCGCTTGGTGATACATCAACCAAGCCATCAGACCCTGCCGCTGAATGCTCGCCCCCAGCACCGCGTACTGCAAGACCCAAGTCTTTTGCCGCGGCTGTTACGACCGACAAGTCTGTACCGCCTTTGGTGAGGTTAGGCAACTTCATGTGCAAGCTGGCGCGCATACCTGCGCCCAGATTAGTTGGGCACGAAGTCACATTACCATAAACCGGCGATGTGGCAAACGGTGGCAACAAGCCTGTTAGTTTTTTCAAACCAGCATGCAATCGCCCAAACAGCGCGCCCAAATCACCACCAGACATCATCGACATAATCCGCAGGTGGTCTTCTTCACCCACCCAGACCAAGAAGTCCTGATCGCGCGAAACATACATGCCGCGCCCGTAAGGCCAATCAGCACTAATACCCGCCACGTTTAAAAACCGGTCAGAACTCATATCTTTAAACATTTGGTGTGCGGCTACACGCTTGTCATATTCAGCAGAACTAATCTCATATTTTGAACCGGGCGTAATCGACAAATATTGTCCACCAAAGGCTTCATCTTCGATCAACTTTTCGAACGCAGCAACAGCTTCATTTTCAAAAGAAATCCGTTGATCTTTACTCATCGCCCCTGGCAAGGGGTAAGTTGAAGCATTGCGTGCCACCCTCACCCGCATGGAAACATCCTTTAGCTTGGGATCAATCTCTGCCAGATTACAATTTGCTGTTTCTGCATTGGGCCAGTCGTGTTTTTGTGCAATTTCAATACCGTCAGCAATACCATGAAAATCACGAATAAGCGGATCAAGCGCGGTTGAAAACTTATCGTAGTCTTCAGGAGCCTGCGCATAAGCCCCCATCGAACTGTCTGGGTTTTCAATGCCTGATGCAAAAATACCCAACAATCTGGCCTGATCGGCTTCATTCAACCCGTTAAAATACTCAGCCGAAAAATATCGTGCCATTAAGTTTTGTGGATTGTCTTGTCTGATTTGATTTATTTTATCAATTATCTGGCTCATCAAAAAGCACTCCCTAAAAATCTATACTTAACACTAAATGAAAACGATTCCTCAAATTTTATATATTAGAATATTAGAATATTGATATATGTCATATATTGTGCTATCTACTTGTCTAATGATGCGGAGAAGGAAGACACTTGTGTCTTTTTTATGAGGTTATAGCCACCTTTTTGGAGCTAGAACTTTTTTGTGGGGCAAGTGTGGGCCTCGTGGGCCCTTGTAATTAAAAGCGGTGTTGAAAAACCAACATCGACAAGGAGAGAGCGTTATGAAAAAATTATTTAAAACAATCGCAATTGCCGGTTTGGTTGGTCTTGGTGCATCCACTTTGGTTGCCACATCAGCTCAAGCCCAATTCAATTGGGGCAATAACGGCTATAATAATGGCTGGAACAATAACAACAATTGGGCACCATGGAACTGGGGCAACAATAACAATGGCTGGAACAATAACAACAATTGGATGCCTTGGAACTGGGGCAACAACAATAATTGGGGTCCATGGAACAATGGATACAACAACCGCTACTACAACCCATACTACAACAACGGTTGGAACAATAACAACAATTGGTGGCCTTGGAATTGGGGCAACAATAACAATGGCTGGAACAACAACTGGGGTCCATTTAATGGCAACGGTTGGGGCAATGGCCGCATGAACTTCTCATTTTCCGGCAATATGCGCGGCAGTGGCAATGGTTACGGCTATGGCAATAACGGCTGGAACAACGGTTGGAATAACAACTGGAACAATGGCTATTATAACGGCTATCGCGGCGTTCCTGCACCTTAGGATATGCCC
>JALWJW010000043.1 GCA_026996935.1 Hyphomicrobiales bacterium | reverse complement strand
TTTACTCCACCAGCCTTTTTTTGCCGGGCCGGTTTCTGTTGCTGTTTCTTTAGGAGGTTGCCAGGTTGTTTTTGGCTTTTCCTTGATCTCAGCATCAACTTTTACCGGTTCTGACTTAGGCTCAGATTTGGCATCAGAGGGAGAATGTTGCTTGCTATTTGTTGGTTCAGCAACAGAGCCATCTTTGCTATCGTCGTCTGCCTTTACCTTTTTTGCTGCTTTTTTACGCGGTTTCCTTGGCTTTTTTGCAGGTTTTTTCTCAGACTTTTCTGTAGATTCTTCTGTGGTATCTTCTTTCTGGCCTTGATCATCTGAAACAAGATCATCAGATTGAACGGCATCATCTTCACTATTACTGGTTTTTTTACGTGCCCGTTTGCGCGGTTTTCTTGGTTTTTTCGCCGGTTTGTCTTCATCTGATGCGCTTTGGCCAGTATCATTATCTGCGGCTTCTGCGCTCACCGACTGATCATCTTGCAAAGTGGCAACAGTTTCAGTTTCATCACCCTTTTTCTTGCGCGGTTTTCTTATCCGTTTACGCGGGCGTTTTTTCGGTTTTTCTTCTGTGTCTGTTTCGGCCTGGCTGCTTTGTGCTGACGCGTTGTTTTCACTCTCTGCATCTAAAGCTGTATCGTTTAATGTTGCTTCAGTTTGATCCTGATTTGTTGAATCATTAGAATCAGCGTCTGCACTGTTCGCTATTGACGTTTCTGAATTTGCAGTTTCTGTATTCGCGTTTTCAAGGTTTGCATTGTCTTCGCTATTACCCCGTTTTGACCGACGACCGCGACGACGACGGCGACGTTTATTGCGGCCTTCGGTTTTTTCTTCATCACCATTTTCATCAATGCCATTATTGTCTTTTGATGCGGGTTGGTTGTTTTGTTGCTTGCCTTGCTTATTGTTCTGTTTACCGCGCGTTTGGCCATGAGATGGGGCCGGTTGGGCCTTTTTACCGCTCACTGCCGGTGCGCCATTGCGGGAAATTTCACAATCTGAACCGTTCAACTTATCTGACGGA
The DNA here is from genome assembly GCA_026996935.1 of Hyphomicrobiales bacterium. Lineage (GTDB taxonomy): Bacteria > Pseudomonadota > Alphaproteobacteria > Rhizobiales > Aestuariivirgaceae > JALWJW01. The sequence goes on along the minus strand of JALWJW010000043.1, from coordinate 6,651 downwards.
TCAATAAAAATACGAATTGCGTATTCCTGTTCGATTGAGACCAGATGATCGCGCTTTTCATTTAAAATAAAGCATGCCACTTCGCGGTGACAACTCACGCGCAGGTTTTCAGGCTTACGATTGATTAAATGGTCTTCAATATCGCGTAATACAGACAGCGCGCTTGATGAAAGTGAGCGAATCAGACCCGTACCCTCGCAATGCGGGCAAGGTTTTGTTGTGCCTTCAAGCATCGATTGGCGCATACGTTGACGCGACATTTCAAGCAAACCAAAATGGGAAATTCGACCAACCTGAATGCGGGCGCGATCTGCTTTGAGCGAGTCTTTGAGTTTACGCTCAACAGCACGATTGTTGCGGCGTTCTTCCATATCAATGAAGTCAATCACCACAAGCCCGGCCAGATCACGCAAGCGAAGCTGACGGGCAATTTCAACCGATGCTTCCAGATTGGTGTTGAGAGCGGTATTTTCAATCGAATGTTCGCGGGTGGATTTACCCGAGTTGATATCAATCGAAACCAGAGCTTCGGTCTGGTTCATCACCAAATATCCACCAGATGGTAAGGTAATGGTTGGCGAGTACAAAGCATCAAGTTGGGTTTCAACTTGATATTTTGAGAATAATGGGCGCGGCTCGTTATAAAGTTTTACATTTTTAGCGTGTGACGGCATCAGCATTTTCATAAATGCTTTGGCATCTTTATAAGGCTTTTCACCTTCAACCAGCACTTCATCAACATCTTTATTGTAGAGGTCGCGGATTGAGCGCTTAATCAGATTACCTTCTTCATAAACAAGGTTAGGCGCGGTTGATTCAAGCGTGAACTCGCGAATATTGCCCCAAAGGCGCAATAAATAATCAAAGTCGCGTTTAATCTCTGGTTTGGTCCGTGAGGCCCCTGCGGTGCGGACAATTAATCCGGCACCTTCGGGTACATTTATGGCCTTTACCACATCTTTTAAACGCTTGCGGTCTTTACCATCGCTAATCTTGCGGGAAATGCCACCACCGCGTGCGGTGTTTGGCATTAACACGCAATAGCGCCCGGCCAGCGACAAATAAGTGGTCAGTGCAGCGCCTTTATTTCCGCGTTCTTCTTTTACGATTTGAACAAGAATAACCTGCCGGCGCTTAATGACCTCTTGAATACGATAACGACGTTGACGTTTACGTCGACGTTTTGGCGCTTCTTCCTGGGTTTCAGCAACATCATCACCATCAATTTCCAATGGTTCTGATTCCTCATCATCTTCGTCATCATCCTCACTAACAGACTTGACGTTATCACTGTCATCATCATCGTCGACATCGTCGATTTCGTCGTCTAATTCTTTCGTGATTTCTTCAGCATCAATCTCAACAGTGACGGCCTCTTCCTCTTCTTCGCGGATGAGGGCTTCGCGGTCTGCAACAGGGATCTGATAATAATCTGGATGAATTTCGCTAAAGGCTAAAAACCCATGACGATTGCCGCCATAGTCAACAAATGCTGCTTGTAACGAGGGTTCAACCCTGGTTACTTTTGCAAGATAGATGTTGCCTTTTAACTGTTTACGGTCTGACGATTCATAATCGAATTCTTCAATCCGATTGCCATTAACAACGACAACCCGAGTTTCCTCTGAGTGTGCTGCATCGATAAGCATTTTACTGCCCATAATAGATAATCCTTAACGCTTCTTGCTTGTAAAACGGCTTCAGAACTTGCTCCGGGCACGTGGTTCTGTCGGTTTTCAAGAAGATTGCGTAAAATGGGAATTGAGTACATCAAACAATGGACCATCAAATCACTTGCCGCCGCAAAGCGCTGGTCAATCTGGATGGCATGTTCACGTACCCTGCCAATTACGCACGACATGGCGAGCAATTGAGTGGTTTCACTCATTCCTAATTGCTTCATGCGGTCGAATTGACGTGACATTCCGAGTTCTTTCAAAAAATTTTCAAACTACGAATGACCGCAATCTGAAAACGATTACATACTGGTGTGGCGTCACATTCATATGTGAGAATCCACAAAACGCTTAACATCTCGAGGTAGCTTACAAGCCCGGCCCCGCAGACAAAGCGGAATACTGTGTTCGACAAGCAACTCATAAGCGCTTAGCGCGTGCCTGTCATGATTAGTAACATTGCATACTACGCAGTGTTTTCAAAGATTTGCAAGTCTTTATCATCTTTATCACTTTCGAAAATTAGAAACGATTACTTAACGATTTATGAACTAAATTAGAGGAATGGGGAATTTTCGCGATTAACACCGTGCTGTTTAACCATTTGTGATTCATCATTTTTTATCTAACGATATTGGAAACAGGTGATTTGGGGCGATGCAATTGTCATATCGAAACAAAAATCAGTTTAAAACCATCAATATTAAACCAGCACTGATGGGTTTATTATTGGGTGCTGGTGTTGTTTTTTCCAACCCTGTTTTAGTGTTGGCCAAATCTGATACGCCTGAAATATTTGCCACTACACTGAGTGCAAATGCTCAAAAAACACGATTTTCAGCCAGTTTAAATTTTGCCGTAGGCTATAATGTCTATGTTTTACAAAACCCATACCGGGTGGTGATTGACATTCCAAATGCGGTTTTTGACTTACCACCATCTGCTGGTGCAACCGCAAAAGGCCTGATAAGTGGCTTTCGCTATGGGCAGATTGACGATCAACGGTCACGAATCGTCATTGATGTAACTGGTCCTGTTCTGATCCAGAATTCTTATGCGGTTCGCGCCAGGCAAAACCGATCAGCAAAACTTATTATTGACCTTGTCCCTACAGATGTAAAAACCTTTGCCCGCGTTCATCAGATTGATCAGGTGGCAAATCTGGTTGCAAAACAGCAGTCACGCGAGGCGCTTAAGAAAAACCGCCAGAAGATTATTCCCGTTGAGACACCGCCAATCAGTGCTAACTCGAAGAAATACGATCCGATTGCCGATATTATTGCCGGTAAAAAAACAAAGCCGACATACCAAAAAGCCAAAAAGGTCAAAACCAGGAAACTCATTGTCATTGACCCTGGCCATGGCGGCGTTGATTCCGGCGCTGTATCAAAAACCGGCATGACGGAGAAAAAAGTTGTGCTAGCCTTTTCACGAAAACTCAAACAAACTTTGCTGGCAACAGGGCGTTACGATGTCTTATTAACGCGAAACTCAGATAAGTTCTTACCTTTACGTACACGAACAAATATCGCCCACAAAAACAATGCCGATCTGTTTATTGCTGTTCATGCTGATTCCATTAAATATGGGAAAGTGCGCGGCACAACACTTTACACCCTTTCAGACAAAGCCTCAGATGAGGAAGCAGCGGCCCTTGCGCGCAAAGAAAACCGCGCTGACATTATTGGCGGGGTCAATCTTAAAGGTGAAAGCAAGGAAGTAACGAATATTCTAATCGACCTTGCCCAGCGTGAAACCAAAAACCACTCGATTTATTTTGCCCGCAAAGCTGTTACAAATCTGGCCCGTGTCACTCGTATGACCAAACGGCCCTTACGGTCGGCCGGCTTTGTGGTATTAAAAGCGCCCGATGTCCCCTCAATCCTAATTGAATTAGGTTATATGTCGAGCAAAAAGGATGTAAAATTGCTGGCATCAACACGCTGGCAGCGTAAAGTTTCTGCTGCACTAACCAAATCAATTGATCATTTCTTTCAAGCTCGTTTAGCCTTGAAATAACTCGAAAAATTTACCCGTTTTTGACGCATTGTCTTCACGGGAACTTTCCAAAGGCATCGATTAGCGCTAAAGCTAGATCATGTCGAAACCTAAAAGCCAAACCGAAGGTAAAATATCAATCACCATTTTGCTTGCCACTGCCATTGGTGGTTTGGTGGCGATTGCCGTAAGTGTTGTGCTGATAATCTCTGCTTTAGCAAATTTTCGCAACACTTTTGAACTGATGCAGGTTTCGGCAAATCAAACAATTGATTCTCTTGAGCGCCAACTTGACAGCCAGTTAAAGCCAGCCCGGCGCATTGTTGAGTATATTGCCAGTCAGGCCATGCGCGACAAAATTGATTTAGATAATAAGCGTGAAGTTATCACCACCATGCGCGCCTCGCTTGGAACGACATCTGATTTGACGGGCATTGCCATTTGGCGCCCTGATGGTCGTGAAATCCAGGTTCGCCGCACTCTTAAGAACCGTTTTGTTGTTTATGAGACAGATAATAGCGACAATGCGCTGGTCAAAGGATTTTTAGAGACAATCAAGAAATCTAAAAAACCTATTTGGAGTGTACCTTTGCGGATTGATGGTCTTTCCTTCATATCCATAAGCGCTCCCATTTTCAAAAAAGGCAAATTCATCGGGGTTGTGTCGGCCGGCATTTCAATCAGCAGTCTTTCCCACGCCATTGCTTCAATTGAAAACAATACGTCTTTTACAGGTTATGTTTTAGTCGGGGATCAATATGTCCTTGCTCATAAAAACATCCCTTCTTTGCCGCAGAAAAACCTGAGTTTTGAAAAACCCTTGCATCGTATTGATGACATAAACGATGCTGTTTTGAGCAAGTTTGCCAGTGCACAACCGCGTGATCTTGACACCACTGGTTTTGATATCAGGAATATCAGCGATGGCAAAACGCAATATGTGGCGCTTTCACGTTCATTAAGCAAATATGGCATCAAACAACTCAATATCGGGGTTTATGTGCCGCGCGAAGAAGTAAATGGACAATTGCAACGCATGTTTTTATCGATTGCCGTCGGTATGGCGCTGTTGCTGGCCGCCATTATTGCGGCAATTATTCTGGCGCGTCTTGTGTCTCGTCCGGTAAAGAAAATTTCTGCTGCCGCATCACGGGTTGGCGCTTTGGAACTTGATCAGATCAGACCTCTTGCGCCCTCACGGATCAGAGAACTTGACCAACAGGCACGGTCATTTAACCAAATGCTTGATGCACTGAAATGGTTTGAAGCTTATGTGCCAAAGCGATTGGTGCGGCGGTTGATTGAGCAGCAAGACGGCGATGATGTTGCCAGCTCTCGCGAAGAAGAACTTACCGTGATGTTTACTGATATTATTGGCTTTACCGCAATGTCGGAAAATCTAAGCCCGAGCGATACAGCAAAAATGCTCAACGAACACTTTGAGTGCATGAATGAGTGCATCCAAAAAACCGATGGCACCCTTGATAAATATATCGGCGATGCAGTCATGGCATTTTGGGGAGCACCGGATAGGCAACACGACCATGCATTGCGAGCCTGCGAGACGGCAATTTGCGTGATGGAAACCTTAGCCAAGAACAATAGCAAAGTGCGAATTAAAATTGCCATACACACAGGCCCTTTGATTGTTGGCAACATAGGGTCTAAAGCACGCATGAACTACACGGTTATCGGCGATACGGTCAATACTTGCTCGCGGCTTGAAAAAATTGCCGGCGAGCTGGATGATGGTCGCAAAGTTACCGTAGTGTTGTCTGATGTTTGTGCGCGAGCAGTACAAGATACCTTTGTTGTTGAACCTGCCGGAAACTACCAGGTGCGCGGGCGAGCACAAACTGTGACGGTTTATCGCTTATTGGGCCGTAAAAATTAATTTAAAACACCTTGCAACGCCCCCTCATTGCCACAATCTAGGAGCTAAACAGAACCCAAGATTATCAGCCACACTTTGATAGGGTGTATCTATCCTTAAAAAATGTGCTATTTCTAATTTTTATTAAGTGAGTCTGATCTGGCGTTTATGAATCAGTACTTTGGGGGCGTGTGTTTTGGTGATTGCGTATCATCAATCATAAAAAAACTATTTTTGGATATTTATCGAATTAATGTTTAGATTTTTAGGATATTTATTTACTGCAGGCTTTGTGGTTTTTATTGCGGTTGCGGTTGCAGCGGCTTACATCATTTCAGAGACAACGAAAACCCTGCCCGATTCGAATACGCTTGCACAATATGAACCACCCGTTCTCACCCGTATTCATGCTGGTGACGGGTCTCTTTTGGCTGAGTATGCCAAAGAACGGCGGTTGTTTGTGCCAATCAACTCTATACCTAAAAAACTGGTTTCTGCTTTTATCTCGGCTGAGGATAAAAACTTTTATTCCCACAGCGGTATCGACTATACGGGCGTTGCCCGCGCAGTCATTAAAGCGGTTGAAGGCAAAATTACCGGGTCTAAGCGGCGCGTTGGCGGTGCTTCAACAATCACTCAACAAGTGGCCAAGAATTTCTTTCTAACCCCTGAGCGTTCACTTGAACGAAAATTGCGCGAAGCCTTATTGGCGATGCGTATTGAAACGACATTTTCTAAAGAAAAAATTCTTGAGCTATACCTAAATGAAATTTACCTTGGCCTTGGTTCATACGGTGTTGCCGGTGCGTCCTTATCTTATTTTGGCAAATCTCTGACCGAGCTTGATACCGCGCAAATGGCTTATTTGGCTGCCCTGCCAAAAGGTCCGTCCAATTATCATCCTTATCGTAATACCAAACGGGCCATAGAACGGCGCAATTGGGTTCTTGGTCGCATGTTGGCCAATGGCTACATCGACCAGGCCGAACATGATAAAGCGGTTGCCAAACCTCTTGAAGTGACTGTTCGCCCATTTGGTGCGCGTTTGTTTGCTGCAGAAACTTTTGCAGAAGAAGTTCGGCGTGAAGCTGAAAAGCGATACGG
>JALWJW010000042.1 GCA_026996935.1 Hyphomicrobiales bacterium | reverse complement strand
TTTCGCGATCAACCACCAGTTCAGCGCCGCAGAACAGGCCTTTGCCGCGCACATCGCCAATGATCTGATGTTTGTCTTTCAGCTCATTTAAGCGGCCCAAAAGATAATCGCCCATTTCGGTAACATTATCGAGCAGGTTTTCATCTTCGATGATGCGCATATTCTCAAGAGCAGCCGCAGGACCAGCGGTGCAGCCACCGAATGTTGAGATGTCGCGGAAATAGCTCATCGGGTCATCGGGGTCTGCTTTAAAGGCTTCAAACACCTCTTCGGTTGTGACAGTGCAAGAAATGGCGGCATAACCAGAAGCCACGCCTTTGGCCATGGTGACGATGTCCGGCTTGATATCATAATGTTGATAGCCGAACCATTTACCCGTGCGACCAAGGCCACACACCACTTCGTCAATATGAAGAAGGATATCGTATTGTTTGCAGATTTCCTGAACGCGCGGCCAATATCCCTGTGGTGGGGTAATAACGCCGCCGCCTGCTGTAACAGGTTCAAGGCAAAGGGCACCTATTGTGTCGGGACCTTCGCGCAGAATAACTTCTTCAATGGCGTTGGCAGCGCGCAGGCCGTAATCATCAACCTCGCCATATTGAGAGCGGTACTCGCAGCAATGAGGCACTTCAACAAAACCGTCTGTGAACGGGCCGTATTGGGCTTTGCGTTGTGGTTGCCCGCAAGCACTTAAGCAAGTGATGGTGGTGCCGTGATAATCGCGGTCGCGGTAAAGGATTTTATTCTTCTTGCCGCCATACTTATTATGAGCGATCTGGCGGACCATTTTAAAGCCCTTCTCATTGGCTTCTGAACCTGAGTTTGAATAATAAACCCGTGACAGGCCGGGCATTTTTTCAAGCAGAGCAGCAGCAAAATTTGCCCCTGGTATGGAGCCAGCAGAGCCAGCGAAATAGTTCATTTTTAGCAATTGGTCACGCACAGCATTGGCAATGCTTTCACGGCCATAGCCAACATTAACCGTCCATACGCCGCCGGAAACTGCATCAAGAAACTCTTTGCCCTGCGCGTTCCAGATGCGCATGCCTTTACCCTCAATGATAAGGGTCGGGTCAGAGTTTTCATAGCGTTTATGCTGGCTCAGGTGATGCCAAACACTTACGCGGTCTTTTTCAACGACATCTGAAAGGTCATTGTCATTTTGATGCATACTCATTTTAATTATTCCTCTAATTCATCTGTGCCAAATTACACAAGTATTTGCGACAGACATAAAGCGGTAAATAAACCGCCCTAGTATTGAGACATGTGCACAAGTTATAACTGTCTGCAATTTATGGATAAAAGGAAAGGAACCAGATCGAAAACTTCCATGGTACCATGTGACGTTTTGTCAAGCCTTCAAGGCTCGACCAACAGCCAATCAATCTAAAGAGCGCCCTTCAATCAAATGTCCATAAAGCGTGGTAAGGATGCTCACACCCAGCATAAGCGAGAGCCAGCCCACGCAAGAGCTGACAATAAGCTTCAAAATCGGATCGGAAATCAGATATTGCGGGATTGATTGCAAACCAGCGCTAAAAACGGCCAATAAAATCCCTGCCGTTAAAATTGGCAGGCTTGCAGAGCCTGTGGCGCTCCAGGATTGAGAAACCAGCATATCTTTACCAATTGATTTTGCCGGCAAAACAAGACTGATACGCAAGGAAATGTAAAATAGAAAAATGCCGGACAACACGAATATGAACAACATTAATTGAGCACTGACCATAGCCGCCATTGCCAACACGATCATAACAGGTATCATTGCAGCCACTAAAATCAAACCCAGAATAAGTGATTTCAAGATATAGCCAAATACATTGTCAGGCCGAAAAGTGGGCATAAAAGAAACAGGGCCTTCACCTAACAGCATGAAGCGGTGCCAAATGACAGCAACCCATGCAGACAGAAGAATACTAACCAGAATGGTTATTAAAATTGCCAGCCAGTATTGCGGTGTCAGGGCAATTTCCTCAGCATTTTTCAGACCTTGAATTTCCTCCAAGCTAAACACCCCAAGCATATATTTGCTGATAATAGCAGCCACCACAACCATAATCAGATAAAGCACACCAGTCAGTTTTATCGCATCGGCAAAATTATAAATAATCTGGTTTAAGGACTTCTGGAATATTTTAAAACCCAACAACGAATCGTTCCCCTTTAGAGTGTTGTATTGACAATCTAAAATGAAGACAAGACGAGCAAGTGTCAACCGCTCCAAAGAACCTGGATCAAACAATAACAGCACGTGCTTAACGGGTAATGTAGCGACCTTTGGTAACCAGTGCCAGCAGGACAAAACCGCCAGACATGGAAAGACCAATAATGGCGGTGCCAATAAGGCGCGTATCAAGCGGGTTATAAATGAATAAAGGCACCCCAATGGCCATGCCAAGCCGCGTGCCCCAAACCAGTAATTTTTCCACCAGAGAGCTATTTGGCAGGACAAAACTAATAGAAAAGAGCAACGCACTGGCGCTTAGCCATTTTGCCGAGGATACTGCCACTTGATGGAGAATTTGGTTTGTTGTTAGACTAACCCCTTGGGCGGCTAAATCAAGCGATTGAATGAGTATCACGTTTTCCCAATTATCAAGAACAACCAGCCCGATTAACGCAAGACTGGCAAACCATGCCACAGGTCGATTACGATTATAAAATGCAGCAACAGCAAAGCCGATCGCCCCTGTATAACAAAGAATGAACACGGTATCTAAAAACAACACTTGGCGCAAAACCGGGCCTGCTATCTTTAATGCATCGGTGTAAGGTTCAATTTTTTGAAAATACTCAAAGGGTTCCTGCGCGCCAACACCACCATTAATTATTACGATAGAAGTCACCAGAACAAAGAATATGAGCGCAGCAAGGCTTAACCAGAACGATAATTTTAAAAAATGCTGCTGGTTCAAAACCTCTAGCCTCCAGTGGTGCTCATATGACGTTTAACGGCGGGATTTTTATTATCACGATCAATTAAAAAATCATGACCTTTGGGTTTTCGACTGATGGCTTCTTCGATGGCAAGATGCAATTGCTCATCCCCTTCGCTGGAACGTAAAGGGGCACGAAGGTCTGCGGCATCATCTTTACCAAGGCACATATATAATGTGCCTGTGCAAGTGAGACGAACGCGGTTACAACTTTCGCAAAAATTATGGGTCATTGGGGTGATAAAGCCAACGCGGCCACCAGTTTCCTCAACCTTAACATAACGTGCCGGGCCGCCTGTTTTGTAGGGAATATCGCTCAAGGTATAATCTTGTTGCAGCATTTTTGAAATATCGGAAACTGAAATGAACTGATCGTTGCGATCCTGTCCAACATCGCCCAATGGCATGGTTTCGATCATCGTCAGGTCCATGCCTTTATCGTGGCACCATTTCATCATCGGTATGATTTCATCTTCATTGAAACCTTTGACCGCCACCATGTTGATTTTGATTTTCAATCCAGCTTTTAACGCTGCTTCAATACCAGACATTACTTTAGAAAGATCGCCCCAACGGGTTACGTCCTTAAACCGATTGGCCTGCAATGTATCAAGTGAAACATTTAACCGCCTCACACCATATTCGGCAAGCTGATCAGCGTATTTTGAAAGTTGGGTGCCGTTCGTGGTTAAAGTGAGTTCATCCAATGCGCCCGATTTTAAATGACGAGAGAAGGTTTTGATAAAATCCATAATGCCACGACGAACCAATGGTTCACCGCCAGTTAAACGAATGCGTTTTGTTCCCTTTTCAACAAAGGCAGAACATAAACGATCAAGCTCTTCTAATGTCAGCAGGTCTTTACGCGGCAAGAAAGTCATGGCCTCTGACATGCAATAAACACAGCGCAAATCACAACGATCAGTAACCGATACGCGCAAATAATCAACGGTACGGCCAAAGGGATCAACCAAAGGAGTGCTCTGCGCAACTGTTTTACTTAGAAGATGGTCCATTATTATTTCTCAATTATTATTTCATGCATAATCTTATTGCTTTGAAAAACAGATCCGCATCAATAAATCCCTATATTTGATGACTTACAAGAAATATATACTCACAAAGCCAATTTCACTGACCCCTGTCAATCGTTTAGCCTTCTCAAGCGTTTAGTCATCCATCAAGACCTTCAAACATGTGACCAGCAAAGCACATTGCAGGTGAAATTGAAAGATTACTTCTCATTTTTATGATCAAGATTCATCACAAAGTCTAAGCCTACGCTCATAATTTATTGAATCAGACCAAAGATTTAACCGATATAATGAGGCTTGTCGGTTGACCTTGTGCGCGCTGTCGCGTAGTTTTTCTTCTAACAAACAAGCTATGACGCAAAAAACAAATAAACCGTCGGATTTTGGCACTTCAGCTATAAATCAATTGGCCAGCTTGATAAAAACAAAAAAGCAGTGGTCAAGGCACACTGTCTAAGGGAGGAAGAATGTCGCAAAACGGTAGTGGCGAACCTATGGTTCGGTTCGAGGGCGTGCAAAAGAGCTATGACGGCGAAGTTCTGGTTGTTAAAAATCTAAACCTAGACATTGCCAAAGGCGAATTTGTTACCATGCTTGGCCCGTCAGGGTCTGGCAAAACCACATGTTTGATGATGCTGGCTGGTTTTGAGCCTGCAACACACGGTGAAATTTATTTAAACGGAAAACCCATTAACAGCGTGCCGCCACATAAGCGCGGTATCGGCATGGTGTTTCAGAATTACGCTTTATTCCCCCATATGACGGTGGCTGAAAACCTTGCCTTTCCTTTGGAAGTACGCGGCATGAACAAAACCGATCAGGCGGCAAAAGTTAAACGCGCGCTTGAAATGGTTGAACTTGGTGAGATGGGTGGGCGGCGGCCTGCCCAATTGTCAGGTGGTCAACAACAGCGGGTTGCGGTTGCTCGTGCTCTTGTATTTGACCCTGAATTGATTTTAATGGATGAGCCACTTGGCGCGTTAGACAAACAATTGCGCGAACAAATGCAATATGAAATCAAGCATATTCACGAAAGTCTTGGCGTTACTGTGGTTTATGTGACCCATGATCAGGCCGAAGCTCTGACGATGTCTGATCGCATTGCGGTTTTCAATGATGGGGTTATTCAGCAAATTTCATCGCCAAGTGTTTTGTATGAAGCACCTGAAACATCATTCGTTGCTCAGTTTATTGGTGAAAACAACAAATTGAATGGCATTATTGAATCGATTGATGATGACCAAAATGCCATGGTCAAGATCACAACGGGAGAGCTGATTAAAGCCAATGCTGTCAATATTGGTGAGATAGGCGAGAAAACAACTATGTCTCTGCGTCCTGAGCGTGTGCAGATTAATCCCAAAAAAGGCTCGCTTCCCAATATTATCAATGGTGAAATCGTTGAGTTGATCTATCTGGGTGACCACATTCGCACCCGGATGAAAGTTGCTGATTCAGATGAATTTATTGTAAAAATTCCTAATGCACATGGCAAATCTTCCTTGCAGGAAGGTACAAAAGTTTCAGTAGGATGGGAAGCGGCCGACTGCCGCGCGCTTGATCCGATCACCGGTCCGATCCCTCATTAGGACCAAAAGATATTTTACGAAACCCTAAACAAAAAACGGGTCGTAATTTTAACCGGGGCGTTTGGATGTTTTTAATCCAGGCTCTTCAAAACGCAACTTAAGTTGCAAATAAAACGGGAGAAAGAGATGAAGAAACTCTTTACTAAAACAACAGCTCTAACAGCTATGGCTTTCGCAATCAGCGCGGGCGCATCTGCTGCAAGTGCCGAAACAACACTGACGGTCGTGTCGTGGGGCGGTGCTTACACTGCATCACAACAAAATGCTTATTCCAAGCCTTATATGAAGTTGCATCCAAATATCAAAATCGTCGATGATGATTCAGCTTCTGGTGCGTTGGCTAAATTGCGTGCTCAGGTTGAAGCAAAGAATGTTACCTGGGATTTGGTCGATATGGTTGCATCTGATGCAATCACAGCATGTGATGATGGCCTGGTCATAAAAATTAACCCAGACAAAGATTTGGCCCCTGCCCCAGATGGCACTCCAGCCTCTAAAGATTTCTTTGCTGGCACCTTGAATCCTGGTGGTTCTGACTGTTTTGTGCCTCAAATCGTTTATTCAACCACTTGGGGATATCGCACCGACAAAGTTAAAACTGCACCAACAAGTGTTTGTGATGTTTTTGATCTGAAAAAAATTCCTGGTAAACGTGCGCTGCAAAAAATCCCAGTGAATAATATTGAATGGGCACTGCTTTGCTCTGGTGTTCCAAAAGACAAACTATATGAAGTCATGAGCACTAAAGAAGGTATCGACAAAGCCTTTGCCAAACTTGACACCATTAAATCACAAGTGGTCTGGTGGACAAAAGGCGCTCAACCCCCACAATTGCTATCAGACGGTGAAGTTGTTATGGCTTCTGCCTATAACGGGCGCTTGTTTGCGGCAATCGTAGAAAAGAAACAACCAATTGGTATGCTGTGGGATTACCAGGTGTTTGATCTTGATGGCTGGGTTGTACCAAAAGGTGGCAAAAATCAGGCTGAAGTTATGAAATTCCTTAGATTTGCGACAGACACTCAACGTCTTGCAGATCAGGCGAAATTCATTTCATATGGTCCGGCACGTTATTCTTCAGCGCCTTTGGTTGGCAAGCACGCTAAACTTGGCATTGACATGAAACCTCACATGCCGACAAACCCTGCCAACTCAAAAACACAACTTCTTACCAACTATGAATGGTGGGCAGATAACCGTTCTTCACTCGATGAACGCTTTAATGCCTGGTTGGCAAAATAAACTTTAAACACATCTGTCGGTGGGGAGAGGTTTCTCCCCATCGCCTTAAAGCCGAAATGTATTTGCTTTTTTAACGACCAGATTTTTCGGGTTGCTAAAAAAACAAATAACAAAAGACAATGTTTTTTTGAAACAGGCCTCAAGCCAATTCAAATAAAACAGGGAGATAGGGATGAGCAATTCGGTAACAAGTGAACCGTTGGTAACCGCTGACGGTACGCCGCTAAAAGTCAGTATACATAAGGCACTGATGCGCAAACGTCGTAATGCCTTTTTACTTGTGCTGCCATTATTGACATTTATCTTTGCTCTGTTTGTTGTTCCCATTGCATCCATGCTAACCCGAAGTGTTGAGAACCCCGAGGTGAGTTCAATTCTGCCAAAAACGGTGATGGCGTTACAATCCTGGGACGAAAAAAGTGGTAAGCTGCCATCCGAAGAAGTGTTTAAAACCATGGCGCTTGAACTTTTGGAGGCCAAGAAAAAAGGTCTTAACGGTAAAGTCGGCAAACGGTTAAATTTTGAATTACCCGGCATGGCCAGTCTGTTTCGCACCAGTCCAAGAAAAATCAAACGGATGAAAGAAGGCCCTTATCGCGAGAAGATGATTGCGATTAAATTCGTTGGCAAATTGTGGGGCGATGTTGCCACCTGGCAATTGATTAAACGTGAGAGCAGTCCGATTACGGCATCTTATTATTTGTCCGCTCTTGATATGACATATGATAAAGACGGCAATCTGGTCATGAAACCGGAAGATCAACGGATATACAAGTTTTTGTTTGCCCGCACTTTCCTGATGAGTATCGGCATTACTTTCCTTACCATTTTATTGGGTTATCCTATTGCCTATTTGCTTGCAACAT
>JALWJW010000041.1 GCA_026996935.1 Hyphomicrobiales bacterium | reverse complement strand
TATTTTTGTTAATCAGGCATCGTTTAATTTACAGGTTGTTGAAAATGGCCGTCAGGTCTGGAAGACCCGTGTTGTTGTTGGTAAGCCGAAAAATCAGACAAACTTCTTTATCGATAAGATGAGAATAGTGGTATTTAACCCATATTGGGGGGTGCCGCAGTCTATTGTTACCAAAGAAATGCTGCCGCGTTTAAGGGCTAATCCTGGTTATTTGGATGCCAAAGGGTTTGAAATTTATAATCGTCGTGGCAAAAAAGTAAGCTCAAGTAGTATTGACTGGAATAATTACGGGGGATCACGGGTACCTTTTTCTGTTCGTCAACCTCCAGGTTCGCGCAATGCTTTGGGGCGAATTAAATTTTTATTCCCCAATAAACATGCAATCTATTTACATGACACGCCATCGAAATCGCTTTTCTTGCGGCCTCAGCGGGCGTTTAGCCATGGTTGTGTGCGGGTGAAAGATCCTTTGACGTTTGCAGAAAAAGTCTTGGGATGGAAACGATCAACAATTGATCGTAAAGTTTCGGCGGGGAAAAACGCTTCGGTACGGCTAAAGAAAAGTATACCGGTTTATCTTACTTATTTTACAGCCTGGGCTGACCAAAACGGCAAAGTACATTATTATGGTGATGTGTACGGCCGTGACCGCCAGTTAGACAAAGCTTTGAACCTTATTGCAATCGCTTCAAATTAACCCTATTTATAATAAATAGAACTTTAACATAGCTGTTAACCGCTGATTAAGCATATTAGTGCAAACTTTATGCAAGTAAATGTTGCCTAAACTGTGCCGCAATCTTGTGGTCAATGTCGAAGTGTTGTAGTTCTATTCTAGTAATAACAAAGGGAACGAAAGCACGGGGAAATTGATGGGGATCGGAATCTTACCGATCAGTGTGTAAATTTGAGTAAGCGTACCTTGTTCGCAAAAATCCCTCTTGCGTTAAAATCATCTATGTTCAATCGTATTTTTCAGAAAAGCTTTCTTGCTGTTGCGATGCTGTTTGTTTCGCTCGTGGCGACTTCTGTTGCTGCAAAAGCTGAAACACGAACATTGAATTTGTATTTTCCACATACAAAAGAATCTCTTCGTATTACCTACAAAAAAGACGGGCGATATATTCCTGCTGCCATGGAAAAGCTGAATTGGTTTTTTCGTGACTGGCGTCGCAATGCAAAAACAAAAATGTCGCCTAAAACGATTGATTTGTTGTGGGAGCTGTATCAGGATTTAGGGGCTAAAAAGCCGGCCCATATTGTTTCTGCTTTCCGTTCTGCCGCAACCAATGGTATGTTGCGCCGTGTTGGCCGCAAGGTTGCGCGACGCAGCCAACATATTCAGGGCCGGGCTATTGATGTTTATTTCCCTGATGTACCAACATCCAGACTGCGCGGCAGTGCACTGGCGCGCCGTGTCGGTGGTGTTGGTTATTATCCGCGTTCTGGCACATATGGCTTTGTCCATATTGATTCTGGTACCGTGCGCCACTGGCCCCGTATGAGCCCTGCCAGACTGGCTGGCATTATTCGCTCAAATCGCAGCACTATTGGTGCCCGCTTTAAGCGTTCAAATCAACCAACGACACGTATTGCTTCGGCAAAGAACTATCCAACGGGTGGGCCGCGTAATATTGTGCCCAAACGATTTCGTCCATCTGTTAAATTGGCTCAAGTTAAAAAGCCAGCGGTTCCATTACCTCGTGCGCGGCCCTTATCTGTTGCAATGGCCGCTGCTGCTGTTGATACTTATGTTGTTCCTGTATCGGCGCCGGCTGGCAAACAGAACTTTGGCCCGCAACCAACATTAAAACATGCCGGCATCGGCACTTTGCTTGCCAATAATCCGTTGGATACTGCACCTGTTGCTTCAACCCAGCGTACGAATAAGGCGGCAAAGGGCAGTTTTGCTACCGCTCTTGCCTCAGGGCGTGCGCGTGGTGTTGCCCTGCTGCGTCCTATGCAGGCTTCAACAACGACCAATTCGTTCTGGTGGTCAAGTGATGCGAATAAAATGATCCGCCGTGATGGTGCGCCACAAGCGTTTACCCTTGGCGGGACAAAAGTAGCGGCTCCTGAAAAACTGAGTCAGGAAGATAAATCTGCACTGGAAATCATGATTGCAGCGTTAACCGGTAAATCTAAACCGATCGCAAGAAAACCAGTTGTCACTCATTCAGGTGTGGTGCGTTCTGGCAAGTCTGATAGTTTAAGAGTTAATCGTGCTGCTAAAGGTGATTTGCTGGCAACACGTCCTGGTCAACTTAGTCGGGTTCGCTCAAGCAACAAAATGGCAAGAAATCTTGAAGCTGTTTTAAAAGCGGCAGATAAGCCAATGAACTTTGTTGAATAATTTACCATCGTAATGGTAAAACAAGTTTGATTTAAAAGAGGTTGTGGTTTGCAGCCTCTTTTTTTATGGAGATAATTTATGACTGAGAAGTCGATTTTAATTACAGGGTGTTCCACCGGCATTGGCTATACATGTGCGTTAGGCATGAAAGAACGCGGCTGGCGGGTGTTTGCCACAGCGCGAAATGATGCTGATCTGAAGCGTTTGGCAGATTTAGGTTTAGAGACAATTTATTTGGACTATACAGAGCCAGATTCGATTAAAGCGTGTGCCAATGAAGTGCTTGAGAAAACTGACGGTAAACTGGATGTGTTGTTTAATAATGGTGCTTATGGGCAAGGCGGTGCGGTTGAGGATTTGACGCCAGATGTGTTGCGGCTGCAATTTGAAACCAATGTGATTGGCTGGCATGATCTTAATTGCCGTATTATCCCGGCAATGCGCAAACGCGGCTTTGGGCGAATTGTGCAGTGTTCTTCTATTTTGGGGTTGGTGGCGTTGAAATGGCGCGGGGCGTATAATGCCTCAAAGTTTGCCATTGAAGCCCTGTCTGATACCATGCGGTTAGAGCTGCATGGAACTGGCGTGTTTGTTTGCCAGATTGAGCCTGGCCCGATCAGATCAAAATTTCAGGCGCGGGCAATTGCCAATTTTTATGAAACTATTGATATTGAAAATTCGGCCCATCGTGCAACTTATCAAGAACAAATGTCGGGAAAATCAGGAACTTCGCTGAATGGATGGGAGCCTGAAACACCACAAGAATCTAAAAAGCGCACAGGTGGCGGGTGGAAACTTAAGTATCGTCTTGGTCCCGATGCAGTATTGGATAAATTGGTTCATGCGGCGGAAAGTAAGCGCCCTAACCCGCGTTATTATGTGACGTTGCCAACCCATATGGGGGCTTTTGCCCGACGTATTCTGGCGGGGCGCTGGTATGATGCTTTCTGTCGAAAAATTTCGTAAATAAAACTTTCTTCCAACTGGAATATGTTGAGTTGGATTGGAATACCTAGCTGAACGCTTCGATAAAAACTATGCAAATATAATTTGAATAGAAAAAAGGCCAGCGCCGGGCTGACCTTTTTAAACTGGCTGGGGTTTTAAACTATACCTGATTTAATTGGCTGCAATGTTGCTGCTTAATGGGCCGATAAGATCACTATCTTTTTGCGCGAGAGGGGCATTTAAGGTGCCTTGCGCCGCTGAAGTTTTTTTCTTATTGCCCAAAATCTCGATGGCTTGACGTAATTTGCTTAATTCATCATCTAACTGGCTTTCGGAAATAATTTCAAATGTTGTTATGTCCTCTGTTTGGGCCAGATCAGTGTGTGCCTGATACTCCTGATCAGTTACAGGTGCTGCCTGTTGTGATTGGGAAATTGTTTGAGGTATAAAAGCATCGATCGATGATATCTCTGGCTTTACGTCAGGAATTGGGAAAGGTTCGGTTGAAATGAAGCTGTCAGCTTGTTCAATATTTACTATTGTTTCGATGTTTGAGACTGGCTCTGAATTGGCTGGTGGGGCAATTTCAAAAGGGATGCCCATTTCTTCAGGAAGAGCTGCAAAAGGTTGAGCGTTTTGTTCAGCGTTAAGTGCGTTAAATTGGGTTTCTGCTTCAATATCAGTGTTCAGTAATTTCTGATCATGCCTGGAAGTTGTGTCATTCAGTTCTGGTTCTGGTTGTGGTGTGAAAGCGGGAAAGTCCCTAGTGCTGTTTTGCTCATGGACTTGCTCTTGCGATGGTTGCTGGTGATTTGCCTGGCTTGGTGCGTTTTCAGTGTCTGCTCCAAATGTTTGGGTAATTAATGCCTGACTTTCAACAGGGCTTGGATCGCGTGGTAAGGCTGGTGATAACAAATTATTACTTCTGGCTGAGTTTTCGTTTGCCTCTTCGTTGTCCAGGGAAATAGATGTGTCCAAAATTTCGCTTGGAACAACACAAATTTCATCGGCATCGTTAACAGGTTCGCCCCATTCAGAGCAATCCTGCGCCATACCATGTAAACGCCCTTGTAAATAATCAACACCCCAAGATGTCAATAAGTCGGCATCTTGCTGGTTTTCAACCCATTCAGCGACGGTTAAAAGGTTGAAGTTTTTAGCAAGGTCAATCAGGGTTTTAACGAAATACTGATTTTCGGGATTGTTGGATAGATCACGACAGAATGATCCATCAATTTTGACCTTATCGACATTGAGCAATTTGAGATTTCTAAATGATGTGAATCCTGCACCAAAATCGTCAATGGCAACTTTACAACCAAGGTCATGCAGTTTTTCAATAAAGCCAACGGTTTGGTCAATGTTTTCCAGGGCCACAGTTTCGGTAATTTCAATGGTCAGCCGATCTGTTATGTCCTTGTTTTCTCGGAACATATCGGTAAGTTTTTCAAACCAACGTGGGTCATTGGCGGTAACGCCTGAAATATTCAAGGCAATCCGTTTGGTTGGATAACGGCGCAGAGTGGTTAAAACATTTGATACCACAGCGCGATCAATCAAACGAACCAGGCCAATTTTTTCAGCAATTGGGACCAGATGGCCAGCGGGTACAATTTCCCCGCTTTCGCATTTCATGCGTAACAGGGCTTCGTAATATTCAATTTCCTGGGTATGAACATTGAAAATAGGCTGATAAGCAAGAGTGAAACGGCTGTCTTTTAAGCTATGAATAATCTCAACAGCGCACCGGGAGTTGAGTTTGCGCTCAGATTCCACATCTTTGCTCGGCTCAAAGGAAACAAAACCATCGGTTGGCAGTTTTTTTGCTTCGGCCAAGGCTTCTTCGGCATGAGACATGGTTGTTGTTGCATCATCGCCTGCATAGGGAACGGTGAGGCCACCGATTGACAGACTTGCCCAAACAGGCCCCAGTTCGGTTTCAATCACCTGCTCGCGAGCGATGGATAAAAAGCGCTCGGCGGCAACTTCTAATTCTTCCTGAGTGGCCTGGGACAGGATAATACCAAATTTGGAACCGGAATAGCGGCCAATAACATCTCCGGTGCGCACCACCTGGCGTAAGCGTTTGCCGATTGAGGTTACAACTTCGTCGGCAACATCAAAACCATAGGCATCATTAACAACTTCAAGATTGGCAATGGCGACAATAAGAAAGGCGCTTAAATGATCTTGAGCACGGGCCGATTCAATGGTTTCCCCTAAAGCTTCGGTTAAGCGGCCACGGTTCATCATCCCGGTTAGTGGATCGCAATTGCCCATGAATTGCAAATGCTGGTCACGTTCATGACGGTCATCAATTTGGCGAACAAGACCAAATACTTTTGAGGGTCGCCCGTCATGACCGGCATACCAACGGCCTATGTCTTCGACCCATATGGAATGGTCGTTCTCGCGGCCAAGAGGTTTTATTGAATATTCGATAGAAAACGGTACGCCTTTGCCTTCATCAAGTTCGGTATTGCGCATGACGGTTTCAAAGCGTGAGGTAAAATTATCAGGATCTAAAAGGCTGGCATAGGAGCGACCGTTTTCAACGGCTTGCTTTTCGATCGGGCCAAAAACTTTCTCAAGATCACCGTTCCAGGTGATTTGGTCACTGGCTATATCCCAACAATAGGTAGCGGCTGAAACCGCTGAGATTGATTGATTGATTTGGCTAAATTGTGCACTGAAGCTATTTTCTGGGCCTTGGTTGTCCAATGAGCCTTGCTCATCTTGGTCAGCTTCCGGGACAGGGACAAATGGGGATAAACTCAAAACACATACTCCAAAACATACAAACAGTGGGGTTTCATGCATGGGATGGATGAATTCAGCCCCAAAATTCATGAAAAAACAGATTTAGATACAAAATGACGTAAAAACGTAAAGAAACGGCAAATATTGCAGGGTTTCTGAAAATCTGTAGGTAATTGGGCTTTTGAAAATGAAGAACCGGGAAAGTGCCAAGGGTTGTTGGATCAATTGGCAGCTATCCCGGTTATTTGAAGCCATGTGGGTAAAGGTGAAACATGGCCTCCTGAAAGTTCATTGGTTTCTGGAAGGAAACCGTTGAATGCAATCATTAGGGGGACCATAACCAAGTGATTTTTTTCTGTCTTACGCCATATGGTGTATGGAGTTCATTTTGTTGAATATTTTTTTTCAAAAATTAAGTCTTAGCTTCTCAGACGAGTATTTTGGCTATCAAATGGGGATTCCTCAATGACGGTTGCTTCATAAAGATCGCCAAGAATTTTGATTTGAAGTTTTGTGCCTTCAGCGCCAAATTCAGGTTTGACCATGGCAAGGGCCAATGATTTTTCAACCCGCCAGCCATAGCCACCTGATGTGGCGCGGCCAACCAATGTGTCGTCCTGATAAATGGCTTCAGAACCTCTGGCATCTACATCTTTTATGCCGTGAATTTCCATGGTGATGTATTTCCACTTATCGCCTTTTTCATGGCGCTCAACAAGGGCATCACGGCCAATGAAGGGGCCTTTGTCAGGGTGGACGAAGCGATCAAGGCCAGATTCGTAAGCTGAGTATTCAATAGAAAGTTCGCGACCAATGAGGCGGTATGATTTTTCGATCGCCATGGAGGTCATGGCTCTAATGCCAAATGGTTTAAGTCCAAATTCAGCGCCAGCTTTCATCAATAAATCAAAAATGGTATTTTGCATTTCGATAGGATGATGAAGCTCCCAGCCTAATTCACCAACAAAATTGACGCGTAAAGCATGGGCCTGAGCAATGCCGACATTGATCGGTTTGCCTGTCAGCCATTTGAAATTGTCGTTTGAAAGATCAGTATCGGTTAGCTTTTGTAGGATGTCGCGTGAGCGAGGACCGGCAAGAACCAGAACACCTTGTTGGGTGGTGATGAGGTCTAATTTTACGTCCAGATTTTTGGGCAGGGCTTTGTTGAGACAGTCCCAATCATGGCGCTCAAAGGCACCGGGGCCAACGAGGTAATATTGGCCTTGGGCCATTTTGTAGACGGTAAATTCTGAACGTACACCGCCCTGGGTGGTGAGCAAATGACAAAGGCCAACGCGGCCGATGGCTTTGGGAATTTTATTGGCCAGGGTTTCATTGAGCCATTGTTCAGCATCGGGTCCTGTGACCATATATTTGGCAAAGGCGGTCATGTCTAACAGGCCGGCGTTTTCTGTGACGTTTTTAATTTCGTTGCCAACGTGTTCAAAATAGTTTGAGCGGCGGAAAGACCAAAGCTCTTTGACTTTTTCACCGTCTTCAACTGGTGGGTGGTTTTTATTAACAATAACGTCAGGCAGTTTGATTTCACTTTCATCAAAGCCATAACCTTCTGGTGCAAACCAGTTGGGGCGATCCCAGCCGTAAACAGAACCAAACACGGCACCAAGAGCTTTC
>JALWJW010000040.1 GCA_026996935.1 Hyphomicrobiales bacterium | reverse complement strand
GTGCTGGGGTGCCAGCCTTATGATGGTTTGCCGCCTGAAAAATTTGTAAACTGGGAAAATAATATCATTAATTTTGATCCAAGCATTATGCTGCGGGTGAATTAGAACTTTGGGGGATGGTTTGAGCAATAGTTGTTTGAAAATCACGGCTGGTAAGTCAATTGGCCAAGTCTTGTTTGTGGTTATTATGCTTGGATTTGGGCTGATAAATACCGCAAATGCGTTAGAGATCGATGTTACGCAAGGCCGGGTGAAGCCGTTGCCGATTGCATTGCCGAACTTTATTGATGCCACTGGCAGCGGGCAAAAATATGCTCGTGATATTACCGGTATTATTGGCAATGATTTGCAAAGTTCAGGTTTGTTTCAACCATTGCGGCAAGATTCATATATTGAAAAAATCACCAATTTCAGTCAGCAGCCCCGGTTTTCTGACTGGCGGATTATTCAGGCTCAGGCGTTGGTAACGGGCCGTGTTGTTATGCAGCCAGGTGGCCGTATTCGAGCTGAGTTTCGTTTATGGGATATTTATGCTCAAAAGCAAATTCTTGGATTGCAGTTTGTGGGCACTAAAAGCAATTGGCGTCGTCTTGGCCATTTGATTGCTGATTCAATTTATAAGTCTTTGACAGGTGAAGACGGGTATTTTGATACGCGTATTGTTTTTATTGCTGAAAGCGGGCCAAAAAACAAACGGGTGAAAAAACTGACCATTATGGATCAGGATGGTTTTAATGTTCGATCTTTAACCAATGGCCGCAGTCTTGTTTTGACACCGCGCTTTTCGCCAACAACGCAAGAAATCACCTATATGTCTTATGCAGGTGGTAAGCCAAGGGTGTATTTGTTTAATTTGCAAACGGGCCAGCGTGAAGTGGTTGGTGTGTTTCCAAATATGAGCTTTTCACCACGGTTTGGCCCGCGCGGGCGCAAAGTTGTGATGAGTTTGCAGCAGGGTGAGAACTCAAATATTTATTCTCTTGATTTGCAAACGCGCAGTGTTCGACAATTGACCAACACACCAGCGATTAATACCGCTCCGTCTTATTCTCCTGATGGGAAAAGTATCGTGTTTGAATCAGACCGTAATGGTGGTCAGCAAATCTATGTCATGAGTGCTAATGGTGGCGGTGCCAGGAGGATCAGTTTTGGCCGTGGTCGGTATTCCACTCCAGTGTGGTCTCCTCGCGGTGACCTGATTGCCTTTACCAAACAAAGTGGGGGGCAATTCTCTATTGGAGTGATGCGCCCTGATGGTTCTGGCGAGCGGATACTAACAACGGGTTTTCATAATGAAGGCCCAACTTGGGCACCAAATGGCCGTGTTATTATGTTCTTTAGAGAAAGCCGTGGCGCGCGGGGAGGACCTAAATTATACTCGGTTGATATTACCGGTTATAATGAACGGCAAATCAAGACATCCGGTTTTGCTTCTGATCCTGCATGGTCGCCGCTTTTGAAGTAAAAGAATTCGTTAAGACGTTAACTTAATTTAATAACAATTGTCTTATTGTTGTTAAGGTTTTTGAAATATGAAATAGATTCAGCGCGGGAGATTTCTGCGTAAAATGAATTAAGGAGTTGGACTATGTTGCGTAAATTAGCAAACCTGAAGGTTGCTGCAGTTTGTTTAGGGTTGGTAACTCTGGCAGGTTGTACGGGAAAAAAGC
>JALWJW010000039.1 GCA_026996935.1 Hyphomicrobiales bacterium | reverse complement strand
AATATCAGCGTTTGGTTCCTGCGCTAAGATGGTTCGAATATTTGATTTGATCGGTGTAATGCCGGAACCACCAGCAATCATCACATAGCTTTTAGATTTTTCCGGCTCAATCGGTGCATAAAACCGCCCCATCGCTTTGCGCATGACACCAATTTTATCACCAACTTTCAACTCATCATTCACATAGCCGGAAAACCGTCCCATCTTGTCTTTTTTAATGCAAACCCGCCATTCATCCATGAGAGGCGTAACACAAACAGAATAAGGCCGACGAAGCTCTTCTCCATTGACCGTGGCACGCAACGTCAGATACTGCCCCTGCACAAAGGCCAATTCTTCTTTCAATTCCGCTGGAACTTCAAATTCAACAGACTTTGAATCATGAGATTCTTCTCTGATGTCTTTTACAACCAGATCATAAAATTGCGGTCTTGCCATCTTCTAAAATTCCTAAATACACTTAAAATAATCAAACGGTTCTTTGCATGCCTTGCACTTCCACAAAGCTTTGCATGCTGTTGAACCAAATTCGCTCACCTGAACAGTATCCAAACTGTCACAATGGGGGCAACGCACTGTTTTTTTATCACCAAACAAAGCCCGTTTACTCACCCCCCCACCTTGACCCTTTTCTGGTGGGGCAATGCCAAAAGCGCGCAACGCATCGCGCCCCTTCTCACTCATCCAGTCACTTGTCCATGCAGGCGAAAGTCGGGTCACAATCTTAGCATCACCATACCCTGCCCCCTTCAGCGCCGATGCAATATCAGCTTCAATCTGATGGGTCGCAGGACAACCAGAATAAGTTGGCGTGATAATAACGCTCAATTGCCCACCACCGGTTTCAACATCGCGAACAATGCCAAGATCAACCACCGAAACCACGGGCACCTCAGGGTCCATCACCCCTTCAAGTACCTGCCAAACCTGATTAATCGGTCCATCACCCATATCAGATTACCACTGCGCACCAGGGTGAGCGCGCGGCAAAACCTGCATTTCCTCTAAGATATAACTGAGATGTTCACTATGAAGGCCTTTACGGCCACCGCCCGGCATCCAATTATCATCGCGAATAGTTAAGCCAGCACGTTCAAAAACCGCGCCAAGTGATTCTAACCATGCAGCTTTTGCTAAATCACTGGCTGGCAAAACACCCTGCTTGACCATGGCATCATCCACATCATCATAGGCAAACAATTCATGCCCCCACGGCCATATGGTTTCAAGTGCGGCCTGGCATTTTTCATGTGATTCATCAGTGCCATCACCCAATCGAACCACCCACTCACCCGCTTGGCGCACGTGATAAATCATCTCTTTTTGGGCTTTTTCTGCAATTGCCGCCAAGTCTTTTTGATCGCAATTTTTCATCGTTTCAAACACAATATCAGCATAAGTCACATAAAACAGTTGCCGCATCATGGTATCTGCAAAATTACCATTGGGCTGTTCAACCAATTGAATATTATAAAACTCATGCTGGTCGCGCAAAAACGCCAAGTCATCAGCGCTGCGCCCTTTGCCTTCCAGCTTAGCTGCCAATTGATAAAACATATTGGCCTGACCAATAAGATCAAGCGACAAGTTTCCAAACGCAATATCAAGCTCAATCGTTGGCGAACGAGAAATCCAATGGGTCAAGCGTTGACCAAGCACCATGGCATTATCGCCAAACCGCAAGGCCGTTGTAACAATATTATCCACTTACAACACCTCAAGATCATCAGGTACATCATAAAATGTCGGATGACGATAAACTTTGTCATCTGACGGCTCAAACAATGCCGCTTTACTGGACGGCGCAGAAGCTGTAATTTCACTAGAAGGCATCACCCAGATTGAGCTGCCCTCCCCGCGCCGCGTATAAACATCGCGCGCATTTTCCAATGCCATCGTACTATCAGCAGCATGAATACTACCTGCGTGAACATGCGCCACCCCGTGTTTTGAGCGAATAAACACCTCAAACAGCGGCCATTCCCTTTTTTGTTCAGAACCAGACATATCTCTCTCCTAAGCCGCCTTTTTATTTGATTTCTGTTGACGCTGTGTTTGTTTTTCAGCAAAAGCCACCGCCGCTTCTCGCACCCATAAACCATCATCATGGGCCTTTTGACGATGTTTAAGACGTTGACGATTACAAGGCCCATTGCCTTTAACCACCGCCCAAAATTCATCCCAATCCATCGGACCAGAAACCCAATGGCCTGCTTTCTCATCAAATTTAAGATCAGGGTCAGGAATCTCAAGCCCCAGAGCATGAGCCTGCTTTACCACCATATCAAGATATTTCTGACGTAATTCATCATTCGAGAAACGCTTGATTTTCCACAACATATTCTGGTCTGAATGGGGGCTGTCACTATCTGGCGGGCCAAACATTTTGATCGCTGGCCACCACCAGCGGTTTAACGCATCTTGCGCCATGGCCTTTTGCTCTGGCGTACCTTTGGCAAGTACCATCATGCCTTCAAAACCCTGACGCTGATGAAACGCTTCTTCCTTACACACCCGCACCATTGCACGGCCATAAGGGCCAAACGAACACCGACAAAGCGGGATTTGATTGGTAATCGCGGCCCCATCAACCAGCCAGCCAATAATCACCGCATCGGCCCAGTTTAGCGTTGGATAATTGAAAATCGAGGAATACTTAGCCTTACCAGACAAAAGCGCCTCATCCATCTCATCACGCGAAACACCTAATGTCTCAGCGGCTGAATAAAGATATAGCCCATGGCCTGCCTCGTCTTGCACCTTGGCAATCAAAATCATTTTACGCCGCAAAGAAGGCGCGCGAGAAATCCAGTTCCCTTCAGGCTGCATACCAATAATTTCAGAATGTGCATGTTGAGAAATTTGTCGAATTAGCGTTTTTCGATAACCTTGCGGCATCCAGTCTTTAGGCTCAACCTTGCCCTCATCGGCCACATAAGTATCAAACCGCGCGCGCATGTCTTCGTCGTCATTGTGTACATCCATCATTTTATCCCTTTGTCTGCCAATATCAGGCCAATACTAGACAGGGGATAAAGTGACACAGTTTTCACACTCTGACAACAAAAACTGTATCACTTGAAACTATTATTAAAAATTCACTCGGTTTAAGCTCCTGTTTTGCCTATCTCCTATTTTGTCCAGCCGCTATTTTGTCCAAGTCTGGCTTTTGCAGATCAAACCCGCCAGCGCACAGCCCGAAAGCGTCATATTACGTGCACTATTGACCTTGATTTTACCCGTATAAACTTTTCCATCATTGGGGTTATAAAGCTTGCCGGTATATTTCCCGTTTGAACCTTTCATCCCCCAAATCATCCGAACACCAACCATTTTACGCGATTGCAAAGCCTTATTCGGATTATTCACATCTTTGGCTTTTGTACCGCCAACAACCTTACCGCAATACGCACCACCGCACTTATAAACTTTCACCTTCCAACCTTTAGCTGTCCGCCACACCCCGTCAGGGCTTAAAGCCTGAGCACTGCCGGCAAACATCATTGCGCCAGCGATCGTGGCAGTTGCAAATGTCCAAAATTTCTTCATTTCATATTCCTCCCGTTTTTTCACCAAACTATCGTTACGTATTTTTACTTCAATATAAAGAATAATATCTGATACGAATTTTTTTACTTCCCTTTTGTTTTTGTATCGCTTTATATTCTCAACAAGAGGGAATAAAATAATGACAGATAACATTGCGGCCTCAGACACCGCGCAAAAAATCGCACATCGATGCGCTCAAAAAATGTTTAAAGCCGATCAGGCTACACATGGTTTAGGTATAAATATTGACGAAATCTCACCCGGCTCTGCAACACTTTCTATGATCATTACTGACAAAATGCTCAACGGCCATCAAACCTGCCACGGTGGATATATTTTCACCTTAGCAGATAGCGCCTTTGCCTTTGCCTGTAATTCATACAACAAAACTACGGTTGCAGCCGGTGCTGATATTTCATTTTTACACCCGGTCATGTTGGGCGAAAAGCTAACTGCTTGTGCCATTGAAAAACACCGCGCCGGTCGATCTGGCGTTTATGATGTTGCCGTTACAAATTCACAAAACAAAGTAGTCGCCCTGTTTCGCGGCAAGTCTCGCACCATTTCAGATAAAGGAATTCTTGATGTCTAAGTTATCTGCCGCCCGGTTGGCCGCGCCTAAACAAACCCTTGACCCTATCGAAACCGCCAGCCGTGATGAAATCTCCACCTTACAATTAGAGCGCCTGAAATGGTCGCTCAAGCACGCTTATGACAATGTCCCCCATTACAAAAAGGCCTTTGATGATAAAGGTGTGCATCCTGATGATCTAAAGACTTTATCTGATCTATCAAAATTCCCCTTTACCCTTAAAAATGATCTGCGTGACAATTACCCGTTTGATATGTTTGCCGTCCCGCAAGATCAATTGGTTCGCATTCACGCCTCATCAGGCACCACAGGAAAACCAACCGTTGTTGGTTACACAAAAAACGATATTGAAATGTGGTCTGATGTGGTTGCCCGTTCCATGCGTGCATCGGGTGTGCGCAAAGGCGATATTGTTCACATTGCTTACGGCTATGGTCTGTTCACAGGCGGCCTTGGTGCCCATTACGGCGCTGAAAAACTCGGCTGCACCGTCATTCCCGTATCTGGTGGCATGACCGCAAGGCAAGTGCAATTACTGGTCGATTTCAAACCACGTGCCATCATGGTCACGCCGTCTTATCTTCTCAATATTTTGGACTCGATGGAAAAACAAAACATTTCACCTGAAGATCTTACCCTTGAAATCGGCATCTTTGGTGCTGAACCATGGACCAATGAAATGCGCACCCAAATCGAAAGCCGCAGTGATATTCACGCCGTTGATATTTACGGCTTATCAGAAGTCATTGGCCCTGGCGTTGCCTGTGAATGTATCGAAACCAAAGATGGCTTGCACGTTTGGGAAGACCATTTTTATCCTGAAATCATCGACCCGGAAACAGGTGAGGTTTTACCTGATGGAGAATTTGGTGAACTGGTTTTTACATCTCTAACCAAAGAAGCCTTTCCCATCATTCGCTATCGCACCCGCGACCTCACCCGGCTTCTGCCTGGCACGGCACGCTCTATGCGACGCATAGAAAAAATCACTGGCCGCTCCGATGACATGCTGATTATTCGCGGGGTTAACCTGTTCCCCACCCAGATTGAGGAAATCCTGGTTTCAATTAATGGCCTATCACCTCATTATCAATTGGAACTGCTCAAAAAAGGTAATTTGGATTCGGTCAAAGTTCATTGCGAGCGAACCATTTCGGCAACACCAGATGAAGCAAGCAAAGCAGCTCACATTTTGGCCAAAACAATTAAAAACACCATTGGTGTCAGCGTGGAACCCGTCCTGCACGAACCAGAAGGCGTGCCACGCTCAGAAGGCAAAGCCCAACGTGTGATAGACAACAGATAAGATTGATTAATGGCCTCCAGCCCTTCAAATGTGCAACAATTGCTTAAGAAAATCGACCCGCGCGCCGGGCCGCTGATCATTACGGTTTTTGGTGACACCATAAAACCGCGCGGTGAGAAAATATGGCTGGGGGATCTGATAAATCTTTTAGCGCCCTTCAATCTGTCCGAACGGCTGGTTCGCACTGGCGTTTACCGCTTAAGCCAGGAACAATGGTTAGTCTCAAGCCAGATTGGAAGGCGCAGCTATTATGAAATCACACCAGATGGCCTGACCACATTTGCCCATGCTTCATCACGCATTTATGCCCTTGCGCCGCGCCCGTGGGATGGCAAATGGCTATTAGTACAAGCCCACCCCGACACTAGCGCAGAGCAAAGAAAATCAATCCGCCAATTATTAACATGGCGCGGGTTTGGACAGCTCTCACCAACTTTGCTCATAAAGCCTGGCGTTAGCCCCAAGGCTACCAGCGATTTATTAAGAACGGCCAATCTATCAAAATATGTCAGCGTATTCACCGCCGATCTCGATGAAACCAGCGACCCGATCACAATTGCAAAATCCAGTTGGGCGCTTAAAGAGTTTTCGCATTCATACCTATCCCTGCTCGATGACTTTAGCCTGGTTGATGAAAATTTTTACAAAACCAATCAGGATGCATTTGTTGTGCGCTCGCTTCTCATTCATCAATACCGCCGCATCCTCTTAAAAGACCCCCAACTGCCCGATGAAATGTTACCAACTGATTACGCAGGAAGTCTGGCGCGCCAGCGCGTTGCCGACCTATACAAAATACTATCACCCAAAGCCGATAAATTCATCGATCAACATATCATTGACCAACAAGCCCACCCCCATCAGGTTAATCAAAACTATAAAGACCGTTTTGCCGCATCCTAACTTGACGGCAAATACTTGCACAACTTATGGTATTCTGACACTATAACAACATGATACGTGTATTTCTCGGCCTGATACTCTCAATATTTGTTTCCACATCTGCTCTTGCTGGCGACACAGCGCAGCGTAACATCCTTGGCTTTTCTCCAGACGGTGTGTGGTTTGCCTTTGAAGAATTTGGCACATCCGATGGCACAGGCGCACCCTATTCCAACATTTATGTGATTAATATCAATAAGGACACATGGGCAAAAAACACACCGATCAGGGTCAATTTTGGTGAAACCGTTGCACCCGTTTCAAAAGCCAGAAACGCCGCAATGATAAAGGCCAAACCAATTCTTGATAAATTAAAAATTTCAGAACCCGGTTTACTATTGGCTTCAAACCCGGTAACTGAAATTGTCGCCAATCCACGCCGTATCGATTTTTATCGTAACAAAAACCTCGAATCTCCCGACAAAAAAATCTCTTACGTATTAAAAGAACTCAGCTTTCCTTTAAGCCAAAGATGTAAATCCTTTGGCCTGAAAAAAGAACAGGGCTTTTCTCTTTCAATTACCAGAGGCGGCGCACCACTGGCCGAAGTTTATAAAGACAAATTGGTTCCGGCAACCCGCAATTGCCCATCCAGATATACTATTGCTGATGTGATCGAATTTAACGTCCCTTCTGGCCCCACCCGCCACATCGTTCTGGTTCACAGGTTTTCAATGGGGTTTGAAGGACCAAACACGCGCTTTATCGCCGTACCAGTCACTGTTAAGTAAGACCAAGCCAGTTCAATAAGTCTCACCAATTTGAACTCAAGTCATAAAACTTGTGGGTTATTTGGCTTACAACGCACCTTTCCTGCCATTTCTTTGCCCTTGCACCCCTTAACGCATTGAGAACACTCCTCAAGTCTGCTACACGCTTGCTCATCAAATTCCGATTTTCAATACATATTGAAAAGTCTTCCATTTTGTATAACCGAAAGAGCATCCCATGATCCCTCGTTATTCCAACGAAGAAATGACCGCCATCTGGTCACCTGAAGCAAAATTCCGTATCTGGTTTGAAATTGAAGCCCATGCCGCTGATGCCCAGGCCAACCTTGGTATTATTCCAAAAGAAGCGGCAAAAATCGTTTGGGAAAAAGGCAATGCCGCAAAATTTGATGTCGAACGTATTGATGCCATTGAAGCTGAAGTCAAACACGATGTTATCGCATTCCTGACCCACCTGTCAGAAATCGTTGGACCGGAAGCCCGCTTCGTCCACCAGGGCATGACGTCTTCGGATGTGCTCGACACCTGCTTTAATGTGCAACTGGTCAACGCTGCCGACCTATTGTTAAAGGACATGGACAAATTGCTCGCCGCCCTTAAAAAGCGCGCCCTTGAGCATAAAAA
>JALWJW010000038.1 GCA_026996935.1 Hyphomicrobiales bacterium | reverse complement strand
CTTTACTGGCAATTTTGCCGTCTGGGTTTTTGTAGTTGATGTCAAAACGGATGTAGAAAATATCGAGCAATCGTTTGGCGATTGATCCGTGTTTGACCAATGTTGTGGCCATATAATCGGTTGAATAAGCAACACCAACCTGGCGCAAATATTTACCGCATGCCCGTAAAATAGCTGCATCGCGCCAATCAAACCCTGCTTTAAGGACAAGCGCGTTAAAACGGTCATTTTCAGCCTGGCGCACCCACACTGCCATAAAACATTCTTCTAATTTATGGGCGAGGCCCTTGATGTCGATGTCGCTACCATCATTGGATTGAAGGGTGACTTCGTGAATGAAAACTGTGGGGTTCGGTCTGGTGGTGTTAATATTGGGCGAAGCGGTAAAAGTGCTTTCTTCGGTTGCGCGCAATCCCATATTTTCAAGAATTGGCAAACGGGCACTTAATGAAATCGGGTTGTCATAATGATATAATTTAACCCGACAGCGGTTTGCTTCTTCTCGTAAAATGTTGAAAAAATGTACCCCGATGTTACAGGTGTCCTGGAGTTTTTCAATTTCCCGTACATCATAAAGAGCTGATGAGGGTGTAAAGGTATCTTCATAACCGGCTGAAAAGGCACCATTGTATTTGCGTTTTAAGATGGTTGCCTGTTTTGGTTTGTAGTTCTCAGCCAATACATCACCCAGCCGATCGCTCCAGGTGCGAATTTCGTTGGTGATGGTGTTTTCCAATTCGTCAAAATCAGGGGTTGGTGCATCACCAGGATTTCGTGAAATGATAAAGTGTACGCGCACAAGCGGTGTGTCACTAAAAAAAGGTGAGAACCTTGTGACGCGACCATTATATGCCTGGGCCAGATGTTTGCCTACTTTTGAGCGGATGGATGAATTAAACCGATCACGCGGAATATAGACATAGGCTGAAACAAACCGGTCAAAGCGATCATTGTGAACAAATAGTTTTGGTTTGGGGCGTTCTTCTAAGCGGATGATTCCTTCGGTCATTGTGTGCAGTGCATCAATATCCATTTGGAACAATTCATCGCGCGGGAATGTTTCCAGTACGTTTAACATTCCTTTGCCTGAATGGGTTTGCAGGTTATGGCCTGACAGGTTGATGACTGCTTCAATTTTTCGGCGTACAAGTGGAATATAGCGGGGTGAGCTGGTGTATGCTGTTGAGGTAAATAAGCCAACAATGCGGGTTTCGCCAATAAGTTCTCCTTCACTGTCAAATTGTTTGATGCCGATATAATCCATTTCGGTGCGGCGATGGACTTTTGAAAGGGCATCTGATTTGGTGATGATTAAGGGAGAAGGTTGGCGTAAAAAGTCTCGAATTTTTGGTGTGATTGCTTCAGAGGTTGAGTTGCGTGACAAAACCTTGCGGTTGGGGTTTCGTAAAACGCCAAGGCCTGTATTGTCGATTGCTGACAGGGCGCCATGTTCTGAGCCGCCTTTAAAGGCATAATCCCGAATGCCTAAAATGGTGAAGTGATTATCTAACAACCAGTCCAGAAAGGCGGTTGATTCTGTTAATTCAACCACGGGCACAGGTGGCGGGTTATCCTGATATTGTTTGATTGCGGCTCTGATGCGTGATTGCATGGCCTGCCAGTCAAGCACGGCAGCGCGCACTTCTTTCAAGGTTTCCAGTATCTCATCATGTAATGCATCGCGGGCTGATTTTTCTTCGATCCGTTCGATATGGATATGCATCAGGCTTTCGCTGATAAACTCAGGACGGGTGGTTGTCTGTGTGGCTATTCGTTTTAATGCACCATCAGGGGTTCGTTCGATGGAAATGAGCGGGTGAGCAATCAGGCAAATCTGATTATCGGTTTCTGACATGAGAGAAACAATGGAATCAAAAATAAACGGCATGTCGTCATTAAGAATGTCAATGACAGTGACCTGGCTTAATCGTTCATCGGGGCTATCGATGTTGTAGAGGTTGACTTTGGCCTGGCCCGGTTTGCGATTGGCGATGTGTTTTGCGGTCAGTGTGGTAAGATTGGCCTGCTCAACGGCCGAAAAGGTAGCTAAATCCTCATTAGGAACATTTTCCCATAAAACCTGAGCAAGATCCAAAGTAATTTTTGATGGGTTTTGTTGTTTAAGGGCGGCGTTGAATTCATTTAGACGTTTTTTAACGGATTTTTTTGTCGTTTCTTGCGAAGGCATATTGTTTCTCCTGATTTCGCAAATTTTGTCGATTGTTCGATCTAAAAAGTATTGTCCGTCAGTGCCTTGCCTCTTTAACTTGGTTCGCTTGAGGATGTGTAGCGGCGGTGCGACAATTCACCATACAACCAAAGTAGAACAATGGTCACGGATTGATTCTGCTTTGAAGATAAAAAAATGCGTGTAAGTTTGAAAAAGTAATATGTGAAAGGGGTTACAATGATAGATTCTAAAGATAGAGCTATTGCTCTTGATTTGGCCCAAGAAGGCCCGCTAACTGAATCGCAGGAAAAGTATTTACAAATCTGTGATGAAAAGCTGGGTATGATCCCCAATGTTTTAAAAGCCTATAGCTTTAACCCCGTTAAGTTTCAGGCTTTTAGTGATTTATATAATGATCTCATGTTGGGGGAATCTGGCTTAAGTAAGCTTGAGCGTGAAATGCTGGCGGTTGCAACTTCTAGTGTGAACCATTGTTTTTATTGTTTAACAGCTCATGGGGCAGCAATTCGTCAATTGTCGGGAAATCCACAATTGGGTGAAGAAATTGTGATGAACTTCCGGGTGGCAGATTTGTCAGAACGTCATGTGGTGATGCTTAATTTTGCATGTCTTTTAACTGAGCGCCCCCATGTGATTGTTGAAAAGCACCGTCAAGAGCTGCGCGATGTCGGGTTTAGTGATCGTGATATTTGGGACATTGCCAATGTTATTGGCTTTTTTAATATGACCAATAGAGTGGCAACGGCGGTCGATATGCGCCCCAATGATGAATATCACGGCATGTGGCGGGAAAAAACGGGTAAGGATGCTTGACCTGTTACAGTCTTTACATTTAGATTTGCAGTTGAAAAAATAAACAAAAACCAAGATGATAGGGAGAAAATAATGAAGAAATTAATTTTAGGTACAGTTGCTGCTGCGATGTTGGCAGGCTCAAGCTTAATGGCTTCAAGTGTGGCGATGGCGCAAACGACTTTGCGGGTAACATTGCAATTGCCGCTTAAACATCATCTTGGGCAAAATATGCTTGAGTTTAAAAAAGAAGTTGAAGCTAAATCCGGTGGTGATCTGAAAATCGAGATATTCCCATCTGCACAACTTTATAAAGATAAAGAGGTACCTCAAGCGGTTTCTTCTGGTGCGATTGAAATGGGTATTGCTTCATTAACCCGTTTTGCTGGAACCGCGCCTGCTGTTGATATTTTTTACGTGCCGTTTATGTTTGATTCCCCCTCTAAGGTCAAAGCGGCAACGGCGCCTGGCAGTGCTATTCGTAAAGGCCTTGATGGTGCTATTTTGAAAACCGGGGCAAGAATTTTGTGGTGGCAGGCTTTTGGTTCTGCGATTATTTTATCCAAAAATCCAGCGATTAAACTTCCAGGCGACATGGCGGGCAAAAAGGTTCGGGTATTTGGCAAAACCATTGGTGATACAGTCACTGTTCTTAAAGGTGCACCGACTTTGATGTCTGGTTCCAAGCAGTTTCTGGCTTATCAGCGCGGTACGGTTGATGCGGGCATGACGGGTATTACAGCGGTAAAATCCCGTAAACTTTACGAAGTGATGGATAATATGACTTTGACACGTCACGCTGATATTGAGTTTGTTGTGGTAATTAATGATAAGGTCTGGCAAGGCTTGTCAGATAAAAACAAAGCGATCATTAATGCGGCTGCTGTTCGTGTTGAAAAAGAATTACGTGATAAAATGAGTTCAATTGAAGCTGCAGCGCTTGAATCGGTTTCTGATAAAATCAATGTGATTGATTTGACTAAAGAAGAACGGGCTGAATGGAAAGCGGCAACAAAACCTGTTGTTGATGCATATATTAAGCGTTCCGGTGAAGTTGGTGCTGCAATGGTAAAAGCGGCTGGTGAACTTAAATAAGAAAACAAGGCCTTCCGGGTTTTTACCGGGAGGCTTTTTATTATGCTGAAATTTATTGATAAATGGACTGATCGTGCCGGTGTTTTATCGGCATGGATGTTTTTTTCCATTGGCGTCATGGTGACTTATGAAGTTGTTATGCGCAAAGCCTTTAACGCGCCTACGGTTTGGGTTGATGAAGTGGCGCGTTTTTTTCAAATTTGGGCGGTTTATCTGGCCGGTGCTTATGTGCTTAAAAACCGTCATCTCATTACTGTTGAACTTTTTGCAGATAGAGTCAGTGCAACAATCGAACGATTGTTCGGGTTTATCGCACTTGCGATAATGGCTGTTTTTTGTCTTGTGGCAATTTGGTATGGCTCGGCTATTGTTTATGAATCAATTGAGCAGGGCCGTCATACATCAACAATGCTTGGAACGCCAAAATGGATGACTGAATCGGCTATTCCTGTTGCTTTTTCTTTGTTGTTTTTACAGGTTTTGGTTGAGGTGTATCGCCTGGCAAAGGGGCAGGGTGGCCTTAAAGGGGCAACTGATGTCGATGGCGATGTGGAGTCGCTTAAGCCATGATTGCTGCGCTTATTTTATTTTGTCTGTTGTTTTTATTGCTTATTCGCGTGCCTGTGGCCTTTGCTATTGGTGGTTTAGGGTTAGGTTTGTTGGTGCTTGGCGGGTTTTCGCCGATCATGGTGCCGCAATCACTTTATAGCACTATGGATAGTTTTGAGCTGTTGGCCGTGCCGATGTTTTTGTTGATGTCGAATATCTTATTGAAAGGCGGGATTGGCAAAGACCTGTTTGCGGCGGTGCAAAGCTGGCTGGGACATTGGCCAGGCGGTCTTGGGGTTGCAGCCATTGTGTCATGCGCAATTTTTGCCGCCATTTCCGGGTCATCTGTTGCAACTGCGGCCACTATTGGCAATGTGGCTATCCATGAAATGACCTCGCGTGGGTATGCGCGGCCCTTCGTTTTGGGGTTGGTGGCTGCCGGTGGCACTTTGGGGATATTGATCCCGCCATCTATTCCGTTGATTATTTATGGCATTGTAACTGAAGAATCGATTGTTTCTTTGTTTTTGGCTGGCATCGGGCCGGGGTTGTTTCTAGCTGGCATGTTTATTGTATTTTCGATGCTTTATGCCAAGTTTGGCAAGAGTTATATACCCGTGCCTAAAGCATCATGGGCTGAGCGTCGTTCGGCTTCGTTATTGGCATTGCCAACGGTTATTCTGGCCGGCATTGTTATTGGTGGAATTTATGCGGGCTGGTTTACGCCCAGCGAATCTGCAGGGATCGGTTTTGCTGTCTCATTGATTATCGTTTATGGCATGAAACGAATGACATGGGCCAAGCTGCAAGAAGCGGTGATGAGTTCGATGAAGACCACTGTTACGATATTCCTGATTGTAGCCGGGGCTAAAATATTTGGTAAAGCCATCACACTGTATCGCATTCCTCAAGACATTTCAGTGCTGATTACTTCAACGATTTCTGATCCTTCGTTTTTTATTCTGATCGTTTGTATTGTATTGTTGATTATGGGGTTCTTTTTGGAATCTCTGTCTATGTTGCTGATTATGGTACCGGTTTTATATCCGTCATTATCAGTAATGGGGATTGATCCGATTTGGTTTGGTATTTTGTTTGTGGTGATGATTGAAGCAGCTTTAATTACACCACCTGTTGGTTTGAACTTATTTGTCATACAGGCGGTCGGCAAGGCACCTTTGTCTGAAGTTGTGCGCGGTGTTTGGCCGTTTGTGATTATTTTGCTCGGTACAGCAGCCTTATTATGGTATGTGCCGGATCTGGCGCTGTTTGTGCCCTATAAGTTTGACCGATTTTTGCAAGATGCAATGTGTTGGTTTGCATTATGCAAATAGGCAGCAGCAAGCGCGGTTGATTTTTACCAGATATAGATCGTTCGTTCTGCTAGGTTACTAAATATGGTTAATTGTGGTTTGGCATAGAGCTTGCAAAGTATCTCGCAGCGTTGAGATTTTTGTATTGCGTACTCAACCGGTAAATCGCGAGTTTGGGCTTTGTTTAAGTTCAGCTCGCGCTTTTGTTTTTAGCGATTAATATGGTTGGCAGGTTTTAATTCATGGTTTTAAAGCATGTCTTTATCGTAAAATCGGCCAGCACTTTTGAGTGATATGTTTAGAGCAAGATGTTGTAATGTTTGGTCGTTTTACTTCATCAAATGATTAAACATTAAAACATCTTGCTCTAGGCCTTGCGCCAGGGCGCGTGTCTAGCTACATGAATGGGTAAAGTTGGTTTTCTTAAAGGAATTCACATGCAATCGCTTCTCTTGCTTATTGATACAATTCTTAGTCTTTACACTTATGTTATTATTGCCATGGTGGTTATTGGCTGGTTATTGGCTTTTGGCGTTATCAATATTAACAATCAGTTTGTTCGTCAGGCGCAATATATTATCTTTCGGTTGACCGAACCTGTGCTTAGTCCAATTCGGCGGATTCTGCCCGATTTAGGTGGTATTGATTTGTCCCCGGTTGTTGTGTTGCTTGCTATTTTCTTTCTGCGCAATCTTATTGTTGAATATGGTGCCAAACTGGTTGGATAAAGTTTGGTCTGGAAAATGGGATGCCGCAGGTTTGGCAATCATCAAAAAAGGGTATCGTTGTTCATTTGCGGGTGACACCAAAAGCGTCGCGCAATGGCATTAAGGGCATTTATATTGATGGTAATGGCAAAGCGTCGTTAAAAGTTGCGACCACGGCGCAACCTGAAAAGGGTAAAGCCAATAAGGCTGTTATTGCGATATTATCTAAAACGTTTAAAAGAGCGAAATCTGATTTTACTGTTATTGCGGGTGAAACTGATCGTAATAAAACAGTCCTCATTGATGGTGAGGATGGCGATGTTTTGAACTGGTTAAGGCCAGCATTGGAAGGGTATGGAAATGACTCAAACTAATCATCAGGCGACACGGATTGACGGTAAGGCGTTTGCGGCAGATTTGCGACAGCGGATTGGTGTTGAGGTTGCCCGACTGGTGCGCGAACATGATTTGAAGCCAGGGCTGGCTGTTATTCTTGTGGGAGAAGACCCTGCAAGTCAGGTTTATGTGCGCAATAAAGGGGTTCAAACTCTTGAAGTGGGGATGAATTCGTTTGAGCATAAATTGCCAGCCGACACTAGCGAGGCTGATTTGCTGGCCCTGATTGAAAAATTAAATAATGATGACAATGTGCATGGAATTCTGGTTCAGTTGCCAGTCCCAGAGCATATTGATGAAACCAAAGTGATTAATGCTGTGCACCCTGATAAAGACGTGGATGGCTTTCATGTTATTAATGCCGGTCGTCTGGCAACGGGCCAACCTGCTTTAACCTCTTGCACGCCTGTTGGTTGTGTGATGCTGGCGAAAGATACGTTGGGTGATTTATCTGGTCTTGAAGCGGTTGTGGTTGGGCGCTCGAACATTGTTGGCAAACCTGTGGCGCAATTGTTGTTGCAGGAAAACTGCACCATCACCATTGCTCATTCGCGAACTAAAAACCTTAAAGAGGTATGCAGGCGCGCCGATATTTTGGTTGCAGCGGTGGGGCGGCCAAAAATGATTAAGGGTGACTGGATTAAAAAGGGTGCATGTGTGATTGATGTCGGAATTAACCGCATTGAGCTGGAAAATGGCAAAACCCGTCTTGTCGGTGATG
>JALWJW010000037.1 GCA_026996935.1 Hyphomicrobiales bacterium | reverse complement strand
TATACAAAAGTCGCCAGCATTGTCGCCAATGAATTTGGCATCGATATTGGGGTGGTTAAAATCACCGCCACCACAACCGATAAAGTGCCCAACACAGCCCCAACGGCGGCTTCATCAGGCACCGACCTAAACGGCATGGCGGCGAAAAATGCCTGTGTGACGATTAAGAAAAGACTGGCCAACATGGCTGCTGAATTATTCAACTGTAATGCGGATGAAATTAAGTTTGTCGAAAATAAAGTGCTTTGCCCGCACGCAGAAATGAACTTTGCCGATTTGACCAGACAAGCGTTTTTACAGCGCGTTTCTTTATCTGCTACCGGCTTTTATGCCACGCCGAAAATTACATGGGATCGCGAAAGTGCCAAAGGCACCCCGTTCTTTTACTTTGCTTATGGGGCTGCCTGCAGTGAGGTCACAATTGACACTTTAACGGGCGAGATGAAAGTCGATCAGGTTGACATTTTACACGATGTCGGCAGATCCCTAAACCCGGCAATCGACATCGGCCAGATTGAAGGTGGTTTCGTTCAAGGCATGGGCTGGTTGACCACCGAAGAATTGGTTTATGACGACAAAGGCCAATTGCGCACCCACGCCCCTTCAACCTATAAAATCCCAACTGTCAGCGATGTGCCGGAAAAATTCACCACCACGCTATGGCAATCTGACGGCAATAAAGCAGAAACGATTTACCGCTCAAAAGCGGTTGGTGAACCGCCTGTCATGTTGGCAGTTTCTGTTTTCTCAGCTATTTTTGACGCTGTTGCCAGCCTTAATGAAGATAGCCTGAAAGGGCAAGTGCCAGACTTGCAAGCCCCTGCCACCCCACAAGCAATTATGAAAGCAGTCGCCTCAATGAAATCAGGTATGGCATAAACCGATGCAGATTTGGCCAAGCATTCATCAATTAATTGCCAGCGGAAACCGCGCTGTTTTGGTGACGATCACCAATGTTAAAGGCTCTGCCCCGCGCGATGTTGGCACCCAAATGGTTTTATCTTCAACCGGCAAACAAGTTGGTACGATTGGCGGCGGTAAGCTGGAGTGGCAAGCGCTGATGATGGCAGAACAATTATTTGAACAAAATAATCAATACTTTACCACTCAGGCAGACTTCATCCTTGGGCCAGATTTAGACCAATGCTGCGGTGGTCATGTGACGTTGCAGTTTGAGGGGTTTACCAAATCTGAAGTAGAACAGGTAAGAGAAAAAGCTCAGCGCGAAACCAGCCAAAATACCAATCAGCCTGTTTTCGTGTTTGGCGCTGGTCATGTCGGTAAGGCGGTTATTAATGCCTTGGCACCGTTGGCATTTGACATCACCTGGTTTGATAGTCGTAAAAATATGTTCCCAGATACTTTGCCGCAAAATGTTAAGGCCATGCAATTTAAGGCAGTATCTGATTGCTTTGAATTAGCTAAGCAAAATACCTTCGTCCTGATTATGACACACGAACACGGCCTTGATTTTGACATCACCAATAAAGCGCTTAAAGCAAAACAAATCGTATTTACCGGACTAATTGGGAGCCAAACGAAAAAAGCCCGTTTTACCAGGCGCTTGGCTGAACAGGGTTTGTCGCCAGCGAAGATTGAAAAACTGACATGCCCCATCGGTATAAAGGGCATTTCAGACAAGTCAC
The DNA here is from genome assembly GCA_026996935.1 of Hyphomicrobiales bacterium. Classification (GTDB taxonomy): domain Bacteria; phylum Pseudomonadota; class Alphaproteobacteria; order Rhizobiales; family Aestuariivirgaceae; genus JALWJW01. The sequence continues at coordinate 6,119 of JALWJW010000037.1, read as the reverse complement.
CACCTGCGATTGCAGCATCTGTTGCCACTCAGCTCTTACAACAAATTGAATTGTTGAAAATTGGCAAAAATCCCGTGCAATTGGTCAAAAATAGCGCTTAACTAAAACGGGAGGAAGGCAATTTTGACAGATTTTAATCGTGGTGATGCCAAACAGCTTTTAGAAGTGCGTAACATCACCAAAATGTACGGCGATCTTGCCGCCAATAAAGATGTTTCGCTGGCAATCAGTCAAGGTGAGATTCATGCGTTATTGGGCGAAAATGGTGCCGGTAAATCAACATTGGTGAAAGTCATTTACGGCTCCTTGCAACCAACATCGGGCGAGGTGTTTTGGCAAGGTGAAAAACTTACCATTGCCAATCCTGCTGCCGCCCGTCAATTGGGTATTGGCATGGTGTTTCAACATTTCTCCTTGTTTGATGCACTAACGGTTGCAGAAAATATTGCGCTGGCTTTGCCGGGAAAACTTGATCTGCCAAAACTATCTGAAAAAATTGCCCGCGTTTCGGTTGAATATGGTTTGCCTTTGGTGCCAACCGCGCTGGTGGCTGATTTATCAGTGGGTGAGCGCCAACGTATTGAAATTGTTCGCTGCTTGCTGCAGGAGCCAAAGTTATTGATTATGGATGAGCCAACGGCGGTGCTCACCCCGCAAGAAGCTGATCAATTGTTTGAAACCCTGCACCGTTTGTCAAATGAAGGCTGCGCTGTTCTTTATATCTCGCACCGCTTGGATGAAATTCAACGCCTCTGTCACAACGCTACAATTTTGCGTCATGGCAAAGTGGTGGCAACTTGCGACCCGCAGGAAGAAACCGCGGCCAGTTTGGCCCGCTTGATGGTTGGCGCAGATGTGCATGAAATTAAAACCAGGTCAGCCCCGCAAACAGGTAAAGCGATTCTATCGGTAAAAGATTTGGCAATGAAACCCGATGGGCCATTTTCTGTGGCGTTGAAAAACATAAATTTAAATGTCCGCGGTGGTGAAATTGTTGCCATTGCCGGCGTTGCAGGCAACGGGCAAGGCGAGTTGTTTGATGTTTTATCAGGCGAAAAATTGGCAACAAACAATGATGATATTTTGATTTCCGGCATTGGCGTAGGTCGCAAAAACATCAATGTGCGCCGTCAGATGAGTGCCGCATTTGTGCCGGAAGAACGCCTTGGACACGGCGCTGTACCTGAATTTTCTTTAAGTGATAATGTGGTTTTAACCCGCTTTGCCACCAGCGGCAGGATCATCTCAAGCGGTATGATTAATGCCAAAGCATCGCAAAATATTTTGTTGAATATTGTTGAAGAGTTTGATGTTCGAAAGTCTGGCCCAGATCCCGAAGCACGTTCTCTTTCAGGTGGTAATCTGCAAAAGTTTGTGGTTGGTCGCGAGCTTGACCGCAGCCCTTCCTTGCTCATTGTCAATCAACCGACTTGGGGTGTTGATGCCGGTGCCGCAGCTTTGATCCGTCAGGCCTTAATTGACTTGGCTGCCGATGGTTCTGGCGTCCTTGTTATCAGTCAGGATCTTGATGAAATATTTGAAATCGCAGACCAGATTGCGGTCATCTCGCGTGGGCAATTATCTAAAACAGTGCCGGCCGGTGATTTAACACTGGAAGAAATTGGCTTGATGATGGCCGGTTCACACGAGAATAATGCTCATCAGAATAATAATGACGCCAACCACGCCAGTGAGGCAACACCATGAAACTGATTTTGGAAAAGCGGCCAGAACGCTCAAAAAAAATGGCGCTTTTATCACCCATTCTTGCTATTGGCCTTACGGTATTGTTCGGTGCCATTATTTTTGCAGCGCGTGGCCTTAACCCGCTCACCGCGCTTTATGTTTTTTTTATCGAACCCGTCACCACTATTTGGTCGATTGAAGAGCTCATCGTGAAAGCTGCTCCGCTGATTCTCATCGGTGTTGGATTGGCTGTTTCATTTGAAGCCAAAGTCTGGAACATCGGGGCAGAAGGTCAGTTAATCATGGGGGCATTGGCTGGCTCGATGATCCCGATATTTTTTACCGGTTGGCAATCCCCGCTCACCCTTGTTGCAATGTTGGTGCTCGGTATGATTGGCGGGGCATTGTTTGGTGCTATTCCGGCATTTTTAAAAACCCGCTTTAATGCCAATGAAATTCTAACCAGCCTGATGCTGGTTTACGTTGCCGGGTATTTAGGTGATTGGCTGGTGCGCGGTCCCTGGCGTGATCCGAACGGATATAACTTTCCCAAATCAGTTTCATTTGAAGGTTGGCAATTACTGCCAACAATTGGCGAGGGTAGGGTGCACATCGGGGCCTTGCTTGCTGTAATCGCCGCCTTGGCTTTGGCCTTTATGATGTCAAAAACACTCAAAGGCTTTGAAATTAAAATTATGGGTAATGCGCCGCGCGCTGGTATGTTTGCAGGCTTTTCACCTAAAAAAACTGTTTGGTTTGCCATGTTGCTTTCAGGCGCTTTAGCAGGCCTTGCCGGTATTAGTGAAGTGGCAGGGCCATCAGGCCAATTGCAACCGGTTATTTCCCCCGGTTACGGTTTCACCGCCATTATCGTTGCTTTCTTAGGTAGGCTTAACCCGATCGGGGTTATTTTTGCTGGCGTGTTATTGGCCATTTCTTATTTGGGTGGTGAATCGGCACAAATGACCTTGGGTATTTCGGCTCGCATCGGCCAAGTATTTCAGGGTATGTTGTTATTCTTTATTCTGGCTTGTGATACGTTGATTTTATATCGCGTTAAACTTCTTTCATCAACAAAACCAGCGACAGGGGGCTGATTATGGAAGCCGTTGTTTTAACCATTATCACCGCCTCCACCCCGTTATTGCTGGCCGCGATTGGCGAGTTGGTTGTCGAGCGCTCAGGTGTTTTGAACCTTGGTGTTGAGGGTATGATGGTTGTGGGTGCTGTATGTGCCTTTGCCGCTGCTTATTCAACCGGCTCACCTGCTGTCGGTATTTTGGCAGGTGTTACGGGCGGTGTATTTATGGCGTTTTTGTTCGCTGTCATGACACAAACTTTCATCTCAAATCAGGTCGCAACAGGTTTGGCTTTAACCTTACTCGGTCTTGGTGTCTCTGGATTGATTGGCGAGAGCTTTGTCGGTTTACCAGGTGTAAAACTGGCCCAGCTTTATATTCCTTTTCTTACTGACTTACCCATTGTGGGAAAAATTATATTTGGTCAGGATGTGCTGGTATATTCTTCATTCATTTTGATTTTTGCCGTGACCTACGTGCTGTTTAAAACCCGAACGGGCCTCATCATTCGAGCTGTTGGCGGTAATCATAATTCAGCCCATGCCCTTGGTTACAATGTTGTGGCGGTTCGCTATGGAACAATATTGTTTGGCGGGGCCTGTGCAGGTTTAGCCGGTGCTTATTTGTCATTGGCCTACACCCCGCAATGGGTTGAAAACATGACCGCTGGCCGTGGTTGGATTGCGTTGGCTCTCGTGGTCTTTGCCTCGTGGCTGCCGCGCCGATTATTGGTCGGGGCGTATTTGTTTGGTATGGTTTGGATTATGGGGCTTTATGTACAGGCGCTGGGCTTGGGCATTCCATCGCAATTATTATCATCATTGCCGTATCTGGTGACTATAGTTGCATTGGTCATTATTTCGGGTAATCGTACACTGACAAAAATAAACTCACCCGCAATGATCGGTCAACCCTTTGTGCCAGACCGTTAAAAGCGCTATACAGTTTTTGAAATAACAAAAATACACATCAAAGATGTGAAGTTTAACAAGGAGAAGAACTCAATGAAAATCAAACTAACGGCAATTGCCGCTGCTGCTGTCATGGCCGCACTTTCTGCAACCAGTATTCAAGCTGCTGCAAAAACCAAAGCTTGCTGGGTCTATGTTGGCTCGGTCGGTGATTTTGGCTGGACATACGAACACAACGAAGGCCGGAAAAATGCGCAAAAGCATTTCGGTGATAAAGTTGAAACCAAGTTCGTTGAAAACGTTGCTGAAGGCGCTGATGCAGAACGCGCCATTGAGCGTTTTGCCCGTTCTGGCTGTGACATTATTTTTGCAACCTCATTTGGTTACATGGATCCTGTTATGAAAGTGGCCAAGAAGTTTCCTAAAGTGAAATTTGAACACGCTACAGGCTATAAGACAGCCAAAAACGTCACCACCTACAATGCAAAATTCCATGAAGGACGTTTTGTTGCAGGTAAAATTGCGGCCAAAGTGTCAAAATCGGGTGTTGCCGGTTATATCGTGTCATTCCCAATTCCTGAAGTGATTGCAGGCATCAACGCCTTTATGTTGGGTGCGCAATCCGTCAACCCTGACTTTAAAGTCAAAATAGTTTGGGTAAACTCCTGGTTTGATCCAGGCAAAGAAGCTGACGCTGCTAAAGTGCTTGTTTCGCAAGGCGCTGACATCTTGCTGCAACACACTGATTCTGCGGCACCAATGCAAATTGCTGAACAAAAAGGCATTCATGCCATTGGCCAGGCATCTGACCAAAGCAAGTTTGGCCCTAAAGCTCAACTTACAGCGATTGTTGACAATTGGACACCATATTACATCCGTCGCATTCAAGCAGTAATTGATGGCACGTGGAAAACTCAAAGTTCATGGGATGGTATGAAAGAAGGCACCGTTAGCATGGCACCGTTTAAAAACATGCCTGATGACGTTGCTAAAATGGCAGCCGATACAGTAGCAGGCATCAAAGATGGTTCAATCCATCCATTCACGGGACCAATCACCAAACAAGATGGCACCGTTGTTGGTGAAAAAGGCAAACCACTTGATGATGGCGCAATTCTTGGCATGAAATGGTATGTCAAAGGCATTGACGACAAACTAAGCAAGTAAAATAAACATGCGCCGCCTGTTTATCGCAGGCGGCGTTTTTGTGCCGAAAGTCAGGCGCAACAATATTTTTACGAGGTAAAACATGTCTGGATTTTACGCTGATTGGTTAAACTTAATCATTCGTTGGTCACACCTGATTGCAGGGATCAGTTGGATCGGGACATCGTTTTATTTTGTCGCCCTTGACCGTTCTTTAAAGCAACGCGAAAAAATGAACCCGGGCGTTTACGGCACCGCATGGGAAGTCCACGGCGGCGGGTTTTATCATGTCGAAAAATTCCTCAATGCACCAGATAGCCTGCCCAAAGATTTGATTTGGTATAAATGGGAAGCTTATCTCACCTGGATTACCGGCTTTTCTTTGATGATTGTTCAGTTCTATCTGAACGCCAGTCTATGGCTCATTGACCCGTCTGTTATGGCGCTCGACCCCTGGCAGGCCATCGCCATTTCAACTGCCAGCCTTGTGGTCGGTTGGCTGATTTACGATGCCATCTGCCGCTCGCCCATCGGAAAAAACACCCCGCTTTTGGCGCTTTGTGTTTTTGCTCTGATTTTGGCCGCAGCTTATTTTTACACCCACGTTTTTTCTGGCCGCAGTGCCCTTGTTCATGTCGGAGCATTTATCGGCACGATAATGGCGGTTAATGTATTTGGCATCATCATTCCCAACCAAAAGAAAATCACCGCATCTTTGCTGGCAGGTGAAAAGCCGGATCCAAAGTTTGGGGTGATCGGTAAACAGCGTTCAACCCATAATACTTATTTGACCTTACCCGTGCTTGTGATGATGGTTTCAGGTCATTACGCCATGCTGTCGGGCCATCCCCAAAGCTGGATATTAGTTGGCTTAATCGTTATTGGCGGCGGCGCGGCACGGCACTTTTTGCTGGGTCACGAAGTTGGCGATCCGATGAGCAAAATCGGTTGGGCTTTACCCGTCATCGCAATAGCTCTTGGCACAGCCATGTGGATGACGGCACCAGCGGACACAGGCAAAATTGAAAAAGTTTCCGATGCTACGGTGAGCGGAATTTTACAAAAACATTGCACTGCCTGCCATGCGGCCAAACCAACCAATGATGCTTTTGAAGAGCCACCCAAAGGGGTTGTTTTGGAAACCATAAAAAGCGCCAAACGCTTTGCGCCCTTAATTTTAAAACAAGCGGTTGAAACTGAGAACATGCCCCTTGGCAATGAAACAGGCATGACCAAACAAGAGCGTAAAACATTAGGCGATTGGATAAGGTCAAGCGCCCAATGATGACTATCGATC
>JALWJW010000036.1 GCA_026996935.1 Hyphomicrobiales bacterium | reverse complement strand
AACCAGAACCACCCTCAATATAATCTGCACCATCACCGCCATATAAACGGTCATTACCAGAGTCGCCAAATATCTCGTCATCTCCGGTACCGCCTAATATTTTATCCGATCCCGCACCACCAAACAGGAGATCATCGCCTTCCCCGCCATCAATCTCATCGTTTCCGATTTCCCCGTTTATTTCATCATCGCCGTCATTGCCCGTTAAAACATCATTGCCAGTACCGCCATAAATCTCATCATCACCGGCACCGCCACTTAATTTATCTTCACCAAAGCCACCATAAATATCATCATCACCTTCACCGCCAAAAGCAACATCATCACCCCAGCCACCATTTATATAATCATCACCTTCACCGCCATGTAATGTATCATTTCCAATATCACCAAAGAGCTCATCATCACCCCCCTGGCCATAAATTTCATCATCGTTCAAACTGCCAAATACCGTATCATCACCCTCACCGGTAAATGCAACCGATCCTGTCCCTACTAACCTTGAGGCATCATTATCACCAAGAGAAATAACATCTTGACCATCACCGGTAAGTACTGTTGTGCCCGTTTCATCAATATTGATATGAACATCACCGCCATCGGTTTGAACAACCACATTGCCATCCTGGGCTGATACAGAAAGCATACCATCACTGGCTTCAACAACCGTATCACCTGCATCTGAATCTACACTGACCGTGGCATCACCAGAAACAACATCCAAAGCTGTTGCCTGGGTTGCTGTTACTGAAATATCACCATTTTCACCGCCAACACTAACGCCTTCGGCATTGGTCATAACCTGAACTGAGGCTCGATCGGTTTCAACATTTACCAGATCAGAGGTCGTCTGAATGGTCGTTTCACCACCAGATTGCAAAACCCTGTCCTGGCTGTGATCGGTGGAAACACTCACCTCAGCACCCTGATCGACAACAATCGCCTTATTTTGCGCTTTTCCATTAGGAAGGTTTTTAGCGTCTTTTTCTTTCGCCGCTTTTTGCTCGTGCAGCTTAGTGGCCAGATCGAATTTTTTTGATGCTATTTCCGGATCACTTTGCATTACGACAGGTGCATCACCTGCAGATGAAAGTTGCGTATTATTAGAATCAAAACTGCCCACGACTTAATCCACTTCTGTTACGGTCAATTCGACCTCTACATTAAACTTTGATCTGAAACGAAAACCAAATCCAGTGTGGTAAACTACGTACAAGACTACGTAGATGAATACCGTTTAATGGGTATAAAAACAGAACACACCCAAAAACACTTATTGCTGTCATAAAAAAGGGGAACAAAAACCAAACGACAGTTCTCGCTCCCCCTCCAACCTAAGATAACCGAACCGTCTTAGTCAAAACGGTTAAAGTTTGTAAAATCTGTATCAAACAGATCCTCAACTTCATATTGACCAACAGTGGTTTTATCGCCAGCTTCAGTTCTGTTATCAAACATATTGTCGATAGCGCCACCACCCTGGGCACCTTTACCAGCATCGCCATTACGTGCTTCACCATCCCCATCAGCGGTTTGACCAAACAAACCATGAGGCATAACACCATCAGCATTTACATTATCACTGGCAAAATCAATATTGATGCTACCACCGTTTTGATGGAAAGTGACGTCATATTCTTCATCTTTGATGATAACTTTATTGCCTTGTTTAACAACTTTACCATCAAGATATTCACCATTTCCTTGTTGTTTCTCGCCATCAATTTCAAGCGATCCATCTTTACCAATTTTGATTTCATGGTCACCAAGAACAACACCAGCTTCACCAATTGTTGTGATACCATTGCCAGAACCTTCAAACTTACCATTAATCTGAATACCTTCATCAGAAAGCAGATTATAGGTCTTTCCAGCTTCACCCTGAACATCAAACTTACCACCGTCAGCACCTACAAAGTGTGGGTCACCCCAGATTTTAGCGCCATCTTTAATGGCCACAACAGGCTCATCTTCAGGACAACCACAATCATCAGCAGGTGGCGTTGCTGGCTCTTCAACCTCTGGCTCATCATCACAGTTTTGCGCTGCAGAACTTGACCAGTTTTTCAAAACATTATCAGTTAAAGTACCGTTGTTTTTACCGTGATTTTTTCCGGCACCACCATCAATAACACTATTTGCAATCGTGCCATTATTGATACCTTCATCATCTCCTGCACCAGCATTAAGTTTGACATCATCCATTGAGCCGTTATTTTTTGCTGTATCATCGCCTTTACCAAGGTTGATTTTAGCATCGCACACTTCACCATTATTGATGAATTTATCTTTGCCTTTACCAAGGTTGATTTTTACATCACTGGCTTCACCATTAATTTTAACAGTATCATTGCCTTCACCTAAGTTGATTTTGGCATCAGTTAAGGACCCGTTGATAATGACTTTATCATCGCCTTTACCGCCTTCAATTTTAACACCCTTAAGGTCACCATCAATAATAAAGGTATCATCGCCGGCACCACCTTTTACAACACCGCCATGCTCATCTAGGTATTTTTGATCAACATGAATTGTTTTGCCTTTTGGTTTAGGGCAGTTGGGAGTATTGTCATTTTGAACAATATTACCATCAACACCATCCATTTCAGCAAAATCGTCAGGCTGTTGCTGCACATTTTGTGCCTGGCATTTAACCGGCGCACAAGTATTGTGCTGCCCATGATGTTGTGGGCCATGATGATGATGGCCATGATGGTGATGAACACTGGTACCAGGGTTACCTTGCGGGCCTTGCGGACCACGAAGACCTTGAGGGCCTTTGTCATTGCCATTGAATTGAATTGGTAAGAAAGGGTTCTTGATTGGATTAAAAGTAAATCCACCACCCAAATTAAAATCAAACAAACCCATTTTATTTCTCCTCTTTACTCAAATTTTTGTTATTAAATTTTTTCGTTTTTATTCGATGAAATCACAATGCCACTGGCCTTAAAAAAAACCCATTCTGGTAAAATACGTAGATGATTTGCGTAGTACGTAGTTTGATTAAAACGCTCCATTTCCATTACCCAGAAAAGATTCAAGCATTCAATTGCCGGTATGAGGCAGACCTTGAGAAACAAGACCGTCCATCCTGGTAAAATAAATTCAATCCAACACGACAAACCCTAAAACACAAAAAAGCCCGCTGCTGTCACAACGGGCTTTGATAATAATCTTAATCTGCAGGCTTGGTTTTTAGCCTCGCAAAGACACACTGCTTTGTGCCGGGCCACCAACATTTGGCGCACTCACCTGTTGCGGGTCACCCCCCAAAATCTGTTGCATCATCAAATTCATAATTTGACCAGCAAAAGACATCATAGGGTTTTTGTTGGCACCGGCATTGCCGCCACCAAATAAACTACCAAGCATTTGAGTGGCCAGGCCCATCCTATTAAAGCCGCCACCGCCGCCCATAACCCCGCCAAGCAAATCGCCAACGCCGCCGCCAGACTTGCCACCGCCATCAACAGCACTTCCAAGTGCTCCACCAATAGCTCCACCAACTCCAGGCGCAATCATATTTCCGACAATACCGCCAATAGCTCCTAAAAGTCCCATTTTCTTATCCCTTCAAAATATTTATATCTTGAGCCTTTTCAAACTCATCCGATAATGAATACTGTCAAAAATCATGGTTAAATTCTATTCTGGTAAATTACGTAGACAGCCTACGTAGCTACGTAATTTCTTAAAAAAACCCGCTGAAACAACAACGGGCAAAAACCTTTTGGCTTTAAGTCAAAACAAACAGGAAGGAAGGTTTGTCTTTTAATCATTACTTTTCATTCGGTAACTTGGGAAATTCAATTGTCGGTGCCGGCTTTTTAAGAATAAGCTTATCTTTACCTCCATTGCCCTTAACCGAAAAGTTTTTCACATCAGCATCAATAACGAAAACATCATCACCCTTTGTACCGATGATTGTCGAACCATGCTCTTTTACATATTCTTTGGTGACGTGGATCAGTACCCCTTTTTGTTTTTCAAGAGGTTTTTCCGTTACTCCATTAGCACTCATTTCCTTATGGTCAGAATCATTTTTAATTTTTGGTGCTGTTGAATTTTCTGAACGTTGCGCCTTGGCTTTTTCTTTAGCCTGGTCAAATGTTACATTTTTATCCGAACCAAAAACATTCGCTACAACATTAGCAATTGAAAAATCCGTCATTTCAATTCTCCAAAACTTACTGCCTACACACAAAAGCATAGGCAGCAATTATCGTATTAAAATTTCCAGCTTATGTTTGCAAACACACCACTGTCATCTTCATATGACTTTGGCGCTGCAGCATCTTTAAACTCGGTGTAATCACCAATAAACCCACCTACATTAAAATCTAAATTGTCACCAATTTTCGTTTTAACACCAACTTGAGCACCATAAGATATATCAGCATTTTCCTGTTCATAACTGGAGCCATTAGCATAGAGCGAAGTATTTTCGCTCGTTGCATAACTCACACCGGCTGATACAAGACTGGAGCCATCATCATATAAACCAACACCGATAGAGCCAGAAAGATCATCTGAGAACGAAATATCAGTTGACAGTGTAACCCCTGAGCCTTTTGTCGTATCGATATATTCACCAACAGTAACTGAATCAAACAGCCCATCATCAACCGAAACAACCATTTCAGCCGATTGTTTTACTTCAAATTGGTCACCATTATAATCAAACTGCATTTTGCCTGTAAGGGTGGTGTTTTCTGACAATGCATCAACCAGGCTGCCTTTGGCTTGATAGCTTGTATCGCCATTTTTATTAGAAACACTTATTTGACCGCTGCGTTTTTTACCATCAACATCGGATACATATTTTACCCCCGCTGAATAGGTATCGGCAACATCACCATCATTCACGGTGCTATTGCCGGAAACAAAAAAATTCGAGGTATCATTCAAAGACTTCGAAACACCAAGTGTCGCTGATGCTTTGTTTGAGCCATCAAAATCAAACTTGTCTTTTACTTTTCCCGTTAAGGTAAAAGAACCATCCTGCTGAGAAAAAGAAGCAGAAACCTGTCCACCATCAATACCCAGTTTAACTGCTGCCGACGTTAAAAACTTGTCATCACTTTGCGCAACAGCGCCGCCCGTTCCACCAACATTAGTAATCATTTTTGATATCCTGATTAAGCCATAAAACCCTAAAACCATGCAGACCTTAACACCTGTCTGCCGAACTTGGTTTTTTTAACCCAGGACAAAAATATAGTTAATTGGTGCAGGCTACCGATGCCTACGTAGTCAATACGTACACACAGCCCCCACTTTTACGCATGGCACCTGACACACTTTTCCCTGCAAACAACTAAGGTAAACAATCTCACGTCAACGCCAAGATTGGACCTTAATTCGTGTTGCGTTTAAGTAAATCCACCACAACGCGTATTAGTCTTGTGAAATACCTGTAGAAATCATACCCAACGCATTCAGGTAAAGATCAAGCATAGCTTCTTCTTCTTCACGCTCGGCCCGATCTTTTTTGCGTAAAGTTACAACCTTGCGCAGCGTCTTAGTGTCAAAACCATTCGACTTGGCTTCGGCATAAACCTCTTTAATATCATCAGCTATAGCTTTTTTCTCTTCCTCAAGCCGTTCAATGCGTTCAACGATTGAACGGATCTGGCTTTGCGCAACACTTTGAGTAACATCAGATTGCATAATTTATTCCTGTAAAAGTGAGTTATTTAGTTCATTTTGAATCTTGGGCAATATTTGTGCAAGCCTGTTGGACCACTCGTCCACACCTGTTTCATTACCAATTAAATCCTGACGTATTTCAATGAGAGCGGCTGGCAGGCCCCGCGCCCTGGCATGCTTATCAAGGCTCTCACCTTCAATCCCCCCAACATAGGGTTCATTTTCGCCAACATTAAGGCCTTTATCCAAACCAAGTTGATCGATCAGCGGGCGGGCAAAACGATCATCACCCTGCCACAACACACCAACATGCCAGGGCCGTGGCACCCCTTTCCAAAACGGGGTAAAACTGTGAATTGAAAAAACCAGCGGAGGATATCCACACTGCACACTATTATCAATCTGACGCGCCACTTCATTATGATACGGCAGATAATAAGTATCAATACGATGTTGTTTTTCAGCACGGGTAATTTCTGCATTTCCAGGCACAATCGCCCCATCCGATAAACGCATCACCAATGTCGGATCGTCAACCCCGCGATTGGGGTCAATCAACAACCTTGAAAATCTTGACATAATCGCAGGACAGCCAATTTCAGCCGCCAATTTTCGGGTCAAAGCCTCAGCCCCGATATCATAAGCAATATGACGCTCAAATTCACTTTCAGGCAGTCCAAGCTGATGATACCGGCTTGGTACAATATTTGTGGCATGGTCGCTGATAATAACAATCCCGGTTTCAGGGTTACCCGAAATTGTCTCATAGGGTAAATCGTTCACAGACAAAGGAGGATTGCAGTTCATAACTTTATTTTTGCTCATTCAATTTTAGTGTCGCTTACGACATTTGTAATGATTGTTAATGCCAACTGCCATCTTATAGCCCAATTGGCAATTAAATTTTAGACAGAAAAACAGATAGTTTGGTTACTGCATGTTTACAAGGCAGGACAAATCGCGCTATTCCCGTGATGGGGTAAAAAGACTATAGTTCACTGTGTAATTGGATTCATCACTTTGTTTGATGAATCAGGAGGCCAAGTTGAAAGCACCAACGTCATTGTTAAATTCAGGAACAGGGATTGCTCTTGCTACATTTCTAAGCATCGGCAGTTTGACAACCACAACCACCCCTGCTCTTGCAGATCTTAAACTCTGCAACAAGACGCCAAACCTTGTCGGTGTTGCCCTTGGGTACAAAGACCAGCAAGGCTGGGCCAGTGAAGGCTGGTGGAATGTTGAACCAAATGTTTGTCAAACCTTGCTCGAAGGCCCCCTAATAGCACGATATTATTATATCTTCGCAATCGATTACAAAGCCGGCGGCTCCTGGGGAGGCACAGCAATGATGTGCACCAAGGAAAAGCTATTCACCATTCGCGGGATCAAAGACTGCGAAAAACGCAATGCAAAGCGCACTGGCTTTTACGAAGTTGACACAGGCGAAGAGCTAGATTGGTCAATCTCCATAACCAGTGCTGCAAAATCGGAGAAATAATCTTTTGAGGCGTGAACGTAACGCAAAGATCATCGCAACACTGGGACCAGCGTCCGATACACAAGAGATGATCGAAAAACTGTTTTTAGCCGGCGTCAATGTATTCCGGATAAACATGAGCCATTCAAGTCATGAAGTTATGCGAAAGCTGCATGGCTTAGTTCGAAATGTAGAAAAAAAGCACGGTCGACCGATCGGTGTCCTTGCCGATTTGCAAGGGCCAAAACTACGCATCGGTACATTTGCCGACAACGAAGTCAACCTTGAAACGGGTCAGGAATTTTCCTTTGATATGGATGAAACACCTGGCGACACCACACGTGTTTGCCTGCCGCATCCCGAAATTTTTCAGGCCGTTGAAAATGGTCACGACCTGCTCATCAATGATGGCCGCATCCGGGTCACCGTGATTGGCCACACTGATGAAAAAATCACCACCAAAGTGGTTTATGGCGGCACCATTTCTGCACGTAAAGGTGTCAACCTACCCGACACATTGGTGCCATTGCCAGCACTAACAAAAAAAGACCGGGCAGACCTTGAAGCAGCCTGTCGCGATGGTGTTGACTGGATTGCTTTATCGTTTGTTCAACGCCCTGCTGATGTTGCAGAAACCCGCAAACTTGTGCGCGGCCGTGCTGGCATCATGGCA
>JALWJW010000035.1 GCA_026996935.1 Hyphomicrobiales bacterium | reverse complement strand
TTGGATGCCTGGAGATTTGGCGATTACGACCAGCGATCACGGGCTTGATCGTCTTTGTCTTTGGCCTCAACCCATTGCCCGCTTGTGCCGTCTTTAAAATGTTCTTTTTTCCAAAAAGGAGCATCAGTTTTTAGAAAGTCCATGACAAAAGAGGCGCCATCAAAAGCTGCTTGGCGATGGCTTGAAGTGGCAATGACCAATACGATATTTTTGCCAGGGGATATTTTGCCGTAGCGGTGAATGACCAATAAGTGTTCGAGTGGCCAGCGTTGGCAGGCCTGGGTGGCGATGTCGTTTAATTGTGCATCGGCCATGCCTGCATAATGTTCAAGCTCAAGGGCTTCAAGAAGGCCGCCTTCATCGCGGCAAAGGCCAGTGAAAGAAACCACGGCCCCAATGTTGGTTTGGTCTTTGGTGATTAAATCAAGTTCTTTGGCGATGTCAAAGTCTTGTTCCTGGACACGGATAATCGGCGTGGCGGTCATATGATTAGCCCCCTGTCATGGGTGGAAAAATTGCAATTTCGGTAACGCCATCAAGCGGGCTTGAGAAGTCGTTGCAATGTTGCTGATTAAGCGCGACGCGAACGACTTGATCGTGCTCAAGGGCATATTCATAATTTTCACCTCGGGTTTTCATCCAGTCAAGAAATTGCTGCACGGTTTTAATTTCGGGCGCTAAGGTAATATCTTCACTTGGTAAACCAATGCGCTCGCGGATCCATGCAAAATATAAAATTTTCATTTAGTTGGCTTTCAATTTGACGGGCACTTTATCGGGCATTTGATGGGCTATAAAACAGGTGCCGTTACAATTAAATTACTGCTTAGATAATGTCTATGCGCTTGGTCATTTGGTTGGGTAAATTTCATTAAGTGGTTTTGATTTGTCATTGGGTTGAACAATGCGCACATGGTGACGTTTTAAGGCGCGTGGGTTTTCAACACCGCATGAATGAGCAATGAGACCAGCGCCATAATGGATTTTTTCGACATAGCGTTTTACCCGTTCTGCTTTATCGGTTGGGTCCAAACCATTTTGCAAATCTTTATCGTGGGTGGTGATGCCTGTGGGGCAGGTGTTTTTATTGCATTTTAAGGCTTGGATGCAGCCAAGGGCAAACATGAAGCCACGGGCAGAATTAACAAAATCAACGCCTGCGCAATAAGCCCATGCAACTTCGGCCGGGGTGATGAGTTTTCCTGATGCGATGACTTTAATGCGATCGCGCAAACCGTGCTCGGTTAGGGCATCAATTAACATTGGCAGGCTTTCGCTGATGGGAAGGCCGACATTATCCATTAATGGCATCGGGGCAGCGCCTGTGCCGCCATCACCTGAATCAATCGTGATAAAATCGGGGCATTGTTCAATGGGGCGGTTTTTTAATTCCTGACATAAATCTTCACACCATTGTTTTGAGCTGATGACCAACTTAAAGCCAACGGGTAAACCTGCGACCTCGCGCATATGATTAACAAGGTTGATGAGTTCGCCAATATTGCCGACATCTTTATGGCGGTTGGGTGAGATGGATGGTTTGCCCTGCTTAATGCCGCGAATGGCAGCGATTTCAGCGGTTACTTTTGAGCCAGGTAAAATGCCGCCCTTGCCAGGTTTTGCCCCTTGAGCAAGTTTGAGTTCTATCATTTTAACTTGTGGTTTATCGGCAATGGCCTTGAGTTTTCTATCATCGAGGTTGCCATCTTCATCGCGAGCGCCATATTTGGCTGTGCCTAGTTGAAAAACGATATCGCAGTCACCTGACAAGTGATAGGGCGATAAGCCTCCTTCACCTGTGTTAAGCCAGCAATTGGCCAACTTTGCCCCTTTTGAAAGTGCTGTAATGGCTGGTTGTGACAGGGCGCCAAAACTCATGGCCGAGATATTTATAAGCGATGAGGCGTGGTAGGGCGCACGGCTGTAAGGGCCGATAATGACGGGGGGAATGTGGTGGTCAATTTCTTCATCCAATGGTGGAAATGCGGCATTGACGAATATGGGTGTGCCAACAGAGGTGAGGCTGCGGGTGGAACCAAAAGCGTGGGTGTTGTCTTCTCCTTTGGCCGATTGATAGACCCAATCGCGTTCAGCGCGGTTAAAGGGCATTTCCTCGCGGTCCATAGCGAAAAAATATTGCCTGAAAAACTCGCCCAGAAAGCTGAAAAATCCGCGAAACCGACCGATAACAGGATAGTTTTTGCGGATGGTGTCATGGGTTTGGGTGGTGTCGATAATATATAAGGCAATAAGCCAGATTACGAACAAACCTACAACGATGATGAATAATATGGCGAGAAAGGAAAGACTATCGGGCATGGCATTTCTTTATCATTGTTAGCGAGGGTGCATTTTTAAGATTTTGTTTACCATAAAAACACTGATTTGAAAGGAAACCAATTTGTTAACAACTATACGTGATTTCCAAACGCTCTGTTTACTAATAGTGCGTATTTTATTAACCAACAAAATTGGGGAATATACAGGATTTTTCTATGACGTGGACAATTGGTAAAGGTGCTGACGGGGTATCGTTTAGTGGTTTACAAGCCGATAAACGGCCAAAAAAGCCCAATGATTATGGTGTGCCTTTAGTTGGTGATGACATTCCTGTTATTTTTGACCATGCTAAATATCGCGCTGATAATGATTATGGTGATGCATCTGGAGAACAGGCAACCAGTGATCTGGAGCGGTTTTTCCCTAAAGAATCCAGCGCTATCTATGAAAATCTTTTGATGAAACTGCCTA
Organism: Hyphomicrobiales bacterium; assembly: GCA_026996935.1. Taxonomy (GTDB): domain Bacteria; phylum Pseudomonadota; class Alphaproteobacteria; order Rhizobiales; family Aestuariivirgaceae; genus JALWJW01. The sequence goes on along the minus strand of JALWJW010000035.1, from coordinate 5,073 downwards.
TGATGGTCATGGCGCTTGATGGTTCTGGTGATGTTATAAATGCCAATCAGGCCGTTTTGGATGTTTTGGGTTATCAGGCTTCTGAGGTGGTTGGTACGGCTTCTTTGAGCTATCTTGATAAGAAATCGCAAGCCATGCTTAAAGATACGGTTTTGCCCGAACTTTATAAAACCGGTCGGTTTTCCAATGTTGATGTAAGGATTGTTCGTAAATCTGGTGATACAATTGAGATGATGATGTCTTCTGTGGCTCATCGTAATGCAGCCGGGCGAATTGAAAAATCAATTGTTGTGTTTACGGATATGTCACAACGCGCTGATGCTCAGGCAGCCCTTCGTCAAAGTGAACAACGGTTCCGTGAATCTTTTGAATCAGCTTCACATGGCATGGCTATTTTAACGGCTGACGGGCGTGTTGCAGCAGCCAATCTGGCGTTGACGGAATTGTTGTGTCAAAGCGAACTGGAATTGTCTCGGAAACGATTATCTGAACTGGTAAGTGATATTGATCAGGACAAATTGGCGGCGATGTTTGATCGTGTGATGTCTGGGAATCAGACCGGGGTCAATGCAGAAATCCGTTTTAAAGGCCCTGAAGGTAAGCATATTCATGGATTGACCAGTATTTCAGGCGTGCGTGACCGGTTCGGCCAAATTGAACAATTGATTATTCAGATTGTTGATTTAACTACTCGCCATAAAGCTGAAGAGCATTTGCGTAAAGCTCAAAAAATGGAAGCTATTGGTAATCTAACTGGCGGAATTGCCCATGACTTTAATAATCTTTTGACCGTTGTTATCGGTAATCTGCAATTGGTTGAAAAAGCTCTTAAAGGCAATGAAAAAGCCAGTAAACGGGCCAGAGAAGCCATTACGGCGGCGACAAAAGGTTCGGAGTTGACCAAACAATTATTGGCTTTTGCTCGTCGTCAACCACTTGCCCCGCAAGAAATTGGTGTCAACGGCCTGATTGAAAATATGGGTAAATTGCTGACCCGTTCTATTGGTGGATCGGCTGAACTGAAAGTTGATCTGATGGAGGGGGATCCGCAGGTTCTTGTTGATCCTACCCAACTTGAAAGTTCTATCCTTAATCTGGCTATTAATGCGCGTGATGCGATGCCAAAAGGCGGGTGCTTGACCATTGAGACCAGCGATGCCTATTTGGACGCTACTTATGCTGCTGAACATGAAGAAGTCACACCGGGCCATTATGTATTGATTGCGGTTTCTGATACGGGAACAGGTATTCCCGCCCATGTTGTTGAAAAGATTTTTCAGCCGTTTTTTACCACTAAAGAAGTGGGTAAAGGGACAGGGCTTGGCCTTTCGATGGTGTTTGGTTTTATCAAACAGTCTGGCGGGCATGTGAAGGTTTACAGTGAAGAAGATCACGGCACATCGTTTAAACTGTATCTGCCTCGTTTGGATGTGCCTGAAGAGGAAGAAGAAACACCAATTGCTGCTGCGCCATCTAAAACTAAAATTCTGGTGACAGAAGATCAAGAAGCTGTTCGTATGGTTGCGGTCGACTTTCTGGAAGATTTTGGGTATGAAGTTTTGCAGGCGTGCGATGGCATGGAAGCTTTGCAAATTTTGCAGGATCATGATGATATTGCTTTATTGTTTACCGATGTGGTGATGCCGGGGGGGATGAATGGGTTTGATTTATCACAGGCCGCATCGCAAATCAGGCCTGAGTTGAAAATTATTCATGCATCAGGTTATCCTAAAGGGGCGATGGTTCATCAGGAAGAGCCTCGGTTAAAAGATAATTTGATTTCAAAACCGTTCCGACGTGATGAATTGCGCAAAGTGGTGGCGGAAACTTTGGGTGAAGAAATTCCCCAAGATTAAACTATAAATAAAAACGGTTTAAAGGGTGCTGGTTTAGCATCCTTTTTATTGTCAAGATATAAAGATGATTACAAGGTTGTACGCGGCAAGTCTTGCGGGGTTTTGCAGCCCAGTTGAGCCATGACGTTTTTTAGCTCTTGTGACAATATGTAATGAACATGGTCAGGCCCGTTGGCACCAAGGGCGGCGACGCCGTATCCAAAAGCTCGACCAAGTAAGACAAAGTCTGCGCCGTGGGCCATCATACGGGCAATATCTAAACCGGAACGTATGCCGCTGTCGGCGATGATGGGCATTTGAGCACCAATTTCGCGACGGATTTTGTTGAGAACGTTGATCGGTGATGGTGCGGCATCAAGTTGCCTGCCACCATGGTTTGAGACAATGATGGCATCGCAGCCGATTTGCTTGGCACTGGCGGCATCGACCTCGTTTAAAATGCCTTTTATGATAAGGTTGCCTTGCCATAAATCACGGACTTTTTTTAATTTATCAAGACTGACATGGCCACGCGCAAGAGCCGAAACATATTGAGAAGCCGCGCGCATATCGGTGCCTTTTGGCACATATTGGGTCAAGGTTTCAAAATCAGGTATGCCTGTTTTGAGAGTTGACAGACCCCAGGTCGGGTGCATGGCACCTTGTATGATATTTGTAATGGTGATTTTGGGGGGGACGGCAAGACCGTTTTTAATGTCGCGCTCGCGCCTACCAAGAGCTGGAACATCTATCGTTACCACAAGGGTTTTGTAACCAGCCGCTTTTGCCCGTTCAATCAGTGAGTGATTAATTTCATCATCATTGGGAATGTAGAGTTGAAACCAGGCTGTTTTGGGGGCCAATTGGGCGATGGTTTCCAGTTTTGTAGTGGCAACAGTGCTTAAAACTATGGGGATGTTTTTATGCTCGGCGGTAGCGGCGAAATGTTTGGCGGCATCAGGCCAAATCAGCCCTGATAAGCCTAGTGGGGCGATGCCAAAAGGGGCAGACCAGTTTTTGCCCAGAAGTGATGTTTTTAATTGTGGTTCGAATGGTTCGATGATGTGATGAGGGTTAAGTTCGATATTGTTAAGACTTAACCGGTTACGCGCGATGGCAGTTTCAGCGCCAATGCCGCCTTGTAAATAATCAAAAGCAAATTTGGGCAATCGTCTTTTTGCTTTTGCCTCAAGGTCGCTAATATTTGCAAATTTGCGCTCAAGCGTCTGATGATAATTGTTTTGGGTGTTTGTCATAAGGTGTTTTTACACATTTTCAGTTTTAAAATCGTTTAAGAGCGACTTTTCTCATCAAAATTGTTGCTGGGGTATAAAAATATTTGAATTTGTCGGGGTTATAGTTATCATATTCAAGGGGCTGGCGATGTTGATGCGGATGTTGTTTGGCCTTTTGTTTTTGTAACTGGTTAGGTTCATTTCATGCCTCGGCTCGGCTATCCGCATTGTTTTAAGTCATTTTTAGTGCATTTTTCAGTTGTCTCAATCGTGTATGTTGGGTTGGTGGCTTTTGGCCTGAGCCTGTTTCCTGCAATGACATTTGCAAGTGAAGTGAAAATTGGTGAGGCTTTTGTAACACGGTTTTCAGGGGTTAAGAAAATTGTTGATGGGCAAGGTAAATCGTCAACAGTTTTAAATTTGGATGGGGTCGTTGGCCGATTGCTCAATATTCGTAAGCCTCTGGCTTTGCCGATGGGGCAACAATGGAAGAATGTTCCTCACCATATCGAGATTACAGCGCGTGAAACCGGTCAGGTTTTCGGTATTGCATTTGATGATGCTTTACCGCCAAATATTTATGTATCTGCGACATCTGCATTTGGCCTGCACCGCTCCAGGAATAAAACCCAATTGGTGAAAGGTGTATGGACGCAAGGTAAGTGGGTGCAAGGCATGTGGGGCAAGGGCGGTGGACCTGGAACAATTTATAAATTAAACAGTCAGAATAATTATGCCCCTGAAATATTTGCTCATGTGCGTTTACAGGGGCGTGATAATTCGGGGCCAGCTCTGGGAAATCTGGCTTACGACAAGGTATCAAAGCAGTTGTTTGTGTCAGATCTTGAGACGGGGATGATCCATCGTTTTGATATTGCCACGGGTAAAGATCTTGGACATTATGATCACGGGGTGACAGGGCGTTCGCGGTTTTATGATGTTCTAACGGGAAAGATTTCTCACCTTGAAACCGATGCCTTTAAACCAGAGTGTGCCGCGCAGGTGGATACGTGCAAGACAGATTTTTCAACCACACCTTCGTGTTGGAATTATGCTTCTGGTGATCGCCGTGTTTGGGGTTTGGATATTCGAACAATGCCGGATGGTTCGCGGCGTTTGTTTTATGCCACGTGGGGCAGTGTTGATGGCACTGATGGGGGTAATGCCGTGTGGTCGGTTGCGATTGATAAAAACGGTGAGTTTGCCATTGATAAAATCGCCCGCGAATTTGTTCTTGCACCATTGATCGTTGACGGAAAAATCGCTTTTAGCGCACCTACTGATTTGGCTTTTTCATCAAAAGGTGATCTGCTGATTGGGGAGCGTGGGGCGCCGCGAAATTATTTGGGGAAATATGAAAGTCCGTTTGCAAGGCCGACTATTTCGCGTGCGTTTGAATATCGGTTAGGGCTTGATGGACGCTGGATTGCTGTTGGTCAGTATGATGTGGGTAATCGAGCACCGGGTCCAAATAGCCAATTTCGTTATGATAATAGTGCTGGAGGTGTGGCCTGGGGGTTTGGTTATGATAAATTTGGCCGCCTTGACCCAAAGGCCGTAGACAAATTCGTTTGGATAAGCGGGGATAGTTTATGTTCTAAAGTTGGTAAATGTTATGATTTTATCAAACAGAATTATACAGATGGCTCGCATATAGTGGGAATTGAAGGGCGTGAGCGGGGATTTTGGCGCGGTAATATTGATAGAAGCTTTAAAATTGATAGTGATGTTCCTATTGGCAATAAAAGCATTGCTGATGAGCGTTCAATCATTCGAAATGATGATAGTCAGGGCGCTGGTGATGTTGAGATTTATCATAGGTTTCGTATTACTGAAAAGTCGGTCGGGCAAAACCCAAATGGGCCCCAAAATGGTGTTTGGGCAAAACAAATTATTTTACCAAAGGTAAAATCTTTGCCTGTACCAAAGTTTGCCGCACCCAAACATGATATTTTACCAAGTCCGGAGATAAAAGCTCCCAAAGCCACTGCGCTGCCCATTCC